>JBIQMD010000092.1:0-6389 GCA_044463725.1 Truepera radiovictrix | reverse complement strand
GGTGGTGAGGATGAAAACCAGCAGCACGCGCGCCGCGCGGTTGCGCCACCACCCGCGGACCGTCGTCACGTCGTGGCGTAGGGCCTGAAAGTCGCCTACGCTTGGCCGCCTGAGCCACAGTTCCGTGCCTGCGGCGACGAAACCGACGCCGATGAGCGGATTGAGGGCAGTGAACGGCGACGCCACCGCCGCAACCAGGACCGTGAGAGGGTGCGCCAGCGCGATGATGGCGCCGACGGCGCTAAGCAGCACGTGGAAGAGGGTCCAGTCCGTTAGGAGCGTCAGGCCTACCTCTGGGCTGCGGGCGAAACCGTAGACGAAGGTCGCCAGGATGATGACGACAACCAGCCACGGCAGCGCCTTCGTAATCCTGCTGGGTGGCGGCACGGCTTCTAGGCGCGCGCTCGCAGCGGCGGCGCCCTCACTCGGCGCGCTCAGGCCAGCGACTACGCCCTTGAGGTGACCGGCGCCCATCACGACGAGGACCTCTCGATGCCCTGGTCCCTGCTGCAGGAGCTTGGCGACCATGTACTCGTCGCGCTCGGCGATGAGCGGCACGTAGATTCGTTCGCTCTTCGCGGAGAACTCACTGAACGTCGACTCGAGGAGGTCGCCGCCTTTGAGCGCTTCGATGTCCTCCTCCGTGATCTTCTCGGTGCTGAACGCAGACGCCACTAGGCCAGCGAAGAGCGTGATGCGCTGCCACCACGGCACGTTCGCGTAGACGCGGCG
This sequence comes from Truepera radiovictrix, assembly GCA_044463725.1. Classification (GTDB taxonomy): domain Bacteria; phylum Deinococcota; class Deinococci; order Deinococcales; family Trueperaceae; genus JAAYYF01. The sequence continues at coordinate 5,657 of JBIQMD010000092.1, read as the reverse complement.
CAGGGTGACCCCTATGTCGCGGTCGACCAAGAGGAGCGGCAGCTTGGCGGCCGTTGCCCCTGCGATGGCGGCGCGCATCTCCGCTCCAGGCTCGACGCCGAACTGCTCGGCCATGCGTTGTTGGAAAGCCGAGAGGGCGAGGTTGACGGCCAGCATGCCCGCCTTGCCCTGGCGCAGGACCTTGAGGAGGTCCATCTGAGAGTAGGAGTCCGGGTTAAGCAGCGCCCGGTAGCGACCAACGTCCAGCTCGATGGCCACGGCATCGAAGTGCCCACTCTCGATGAGGGCCGTGACCGTCATGGCACTCGTTTTGGATACGTGCGCCGTGCCGAGCAAGGTGTAGCGCACGCCACCGTGCTCAACGACCTCGAGGGGTTGGTCGCCGGCCAAGGCGCGAAGGTCGGCGACCGAGACAGGCGTGAGCGCCGCCTCGTCCGCCTGTTGCGTTGGTACTGCAGTCGGTTGGTCCGCGGCACCCGCGGCACCCGCGGCACCCGCGGCATCGGCGGCGTCAGGTGCCGCGCTGGTCTCATCGGTCATGTTGAGGAGTTTACCCTCATGCACCAAGTGCGCCTGTCTGGGCCGGCCGCTGCAGGAGGAGCCGCACACAACTACAATCAAGTCATGCAACCTACCGTCGGCCAGGCAGGCGCACCGTGGGCCACTCAGCGATGAACAAGGCCCTCAACCTACTCTTCCAACGAGTGCCAGACGAGAGCCTGTCGCAACAAGTACGCCTAGCGCGGTTGTGGCTGCCGCTCACCATCGTCGGTGTCGTGATCGTCAACCAGTTGGTCGTCATTCCGCGCGGCGGGCCGCAGTTCCAGTTCTGGGCGCCGCTCCTCTTCTACGGCATCCTCGGCCCACTGGCCACCTACGTGACCCTCAACTGGATCGCGACCGAAGCGAAGCTGCACGAGAAGGCGCAAGCCGACCTAGCGCGCCTCTACGACGAGCTGCGCTCGAGTCACGAGCTGCTAGGCGCAATTCAGGACGTGACGCTCAGGTACGCAGCTGCGCCCGACCTCGAGGGCACCATCGCCGTTGCGGCACGCGGAGTAGCCAAGGTGACCGGGGCTGTGGCAGTTGGCCTCGTCGTTGGGCCAGCGGAGTTCGGGGCTTCGAACGGCGTTGGGTTGACGCCCGCGCTCGAGGCCGAGACGCAGGAACGCGACCGCAAGCTGCGGGCCGAAGGCGCGGCAGCGGCGGCAGGCGGGCACCTCAGCGAGTACCTGAGCCCAACAGGTGAGCGGCTCGCAGTGCTCAGTGTCCTGCTCACTTGGGGTGGCAAGGTGGAGGGCTCGCTTCACGCTTACTACCGCGGGCAGCCAGGCGAGGGCAGCCGCGAGGCGTTCGACATCCTCGCGTCGCAGTTCTCCGCAGTGGCCGAGGCCACCAACTTGCGCATGCGCGACCTGCTCACCCTCATCGAAGTCGACCGGCGCCTGCGGGCGGAGGGCAACCTCGAACGCTTGCTTGACGCGGTCCTCAACGAGATGAAGGCGCGTGTCGACGCAACCGCGGGCGGGGTGTTCCTCCTCGACGAGGAGTCGCGGCTGCAACTGCGCGCTAGCACTGGCATCTCTCGGGTGGCGTCGCCCCCGCTCTGGAAGCTGGGACAGGGCATCGTTGGACGCGTCGCTCAGGCGCGCGAGCCCAGCGTCATCGAGGGCCTCAGCGAAGCGGAGCGCCAGGCCGCCGGCCCACTCCTGAAGTCTGCTGGCAGCGCCGTTGCCCTCCCGCTAACGACGGATGACCGCCTCCTCGGCGTGATCGTGCTCTCGCACCCAGATGTCGCGCACTTCGACCGCAGCGCCATCCCGTTCCTTGGGCTGCTGGCCTCGCAGGCCAGCTTGGCTGTCAGGAACGCCACCGCCTACCTGCAGTCGGAAGAACTAGCTATCGTGGAGGAACGCACGCGCATAGCGCGTGAGATCCACGACGGCGTCGCGCAACTCCTCGCGTTCACGCTCCTCAAACTCGACCTGGCAGACAGGCTCATGAACAAGGACCTCGACAAGGCCAAACTAGCCTTGGAGCAGGCGCGCGCGACGATCAGGGAGACCATCAAGGAGTTGAGGCGCTCCATCTTCGCGCTGAGGCCCGTCGACCTCGAGCGTTACGGCTTCGTTGAGACCGTGCGCCGCTACCTCGTCGATTTCGGGCAGCAGAACGACATCCGCACGCAAGGCGTGGTCGACGAACTGCCGGACCTGTCCGTCAAGCAAGAGGCCATACTTTTCCGCATCTTCCAGGAAGCCATGCACAACGTCGCCAAGCACGCCAAGGCAACGGCGGTAACCGTTCACCTCGGGACGGCGGCGGACGGTATGGCCTTCGTCACCGTTACGGACGACGGTCACGGCTTCGACCCTCAAGCGGTGGCCGACCGCGTTACCTCAGCTGGTGGCCTCGGCTTGAGGCAGATGCGCGAGCGCGTCGAGGCGCGTGGTGGTCGGCTGGAGGTCATCTCGGGCGACAGTGGCGGTACCACCATCTCGGCGGCCATTCCCGCCTGAGCTACTTCACCTAGTCAGTTCGCAAAGACGAGAACGGCGCCGGGGGCAACTCCCGGCCCCGCCGACTAACGGCCGCTAAGCTTACTTGGCGCGGCGGTAGGAGTCGCCGAAGCGCTTCTGGAACTTCTCGACGCGGCCTTCAGTATCGATGAAGCGCTGCTCGCCCGTGTAGAACGGGTGGTTGCCTGACCACACGTCCACGTGCAGCTCGGGCTTCGTGCTGTAAGTTTCCATGACGACTTCGCCGTCGCAGATGACCTTGCAGGCCACCATCTTTGGGTGAATGTTCTTCTTCATCGCGATCCTCCACGGGTGGTTGCCCGACCCTAACCGAGCGATATTAGCATGGCAGGGGCGGTAAAGCTAACCCTGGTCGTTACCTTGCGCCTTGACGAGCTTGCGCTTGACGCGGCCGACGATCGCACCCATGCCGCGCAGGCGCAGGGGCGAGATCAGCTCGGCTAAACCCATGTCCTGGTAGAAGTCCTCTGGCACGGCCATGACCTCCGCGGCTGTAGCGCCAGCTAGGCCAGCACTGACCACCGACGCAAAACCGCGCGTCGTTGGCGCCTCAGGTGGCGCGTCGAAGTAGAGCTCGACCACACCGCTAGGGGAGATGTCCGCCTTCAAGAAGAGGGGTGTCTGGCACTCGTGAACGCGTTCGAGGTCGTTCTCCATGCCTGCGGGTAACGGTGGGAGGCGGTTGGCGTACTCGAGCAGTAACGCTACGCGGAGGGAGGGCGGCGCCTCCTTGAACTCGTCGATGATGGCTTGCAAGCCTGCAGGGATGCTCACCAGCACAGGTTAGCAGTGCGCGGCGCCAGACCGCGTTTGCTCGCGCCAGCGGTCGCGCCTTGGCCGCCCATGAGCGCGGTGTATCCTGGCGACGCTGATGGTACGCCTACCCCCGACTGTTGCGATTGGTCCGCAGGGTGCCGCTCGAGGCGCCCTCCGAGTTCCCGGCTCCAAGAGCCTGACGAACCGTGCCCTCATTACCGCCGCGCTGGCCGAAGGCGAGACGCTACTGCACGAGGCGCTCGTCGCTGAGGATTCCGAGGTCCTGCTGCGCGCCCTCGGCGCACTGGGTGTGAGAGTAGAAGCTGTCGGCAGCGAACTGCGCGTTCACGGCGCCGGTGGACCGGCCCCCGCGCACGCGGCCGACCTAGACTTGCGCCTCTCTGGCACTAGCTTGCGCTTCCTCGTCGCCATGGTGGCGTTGGGGCGCGGGCGCTTCCGGCTAGACGGCAACGAGCGCATGCGTGAGCGGCCCATTCAAGAGTCACTTGACGCCCTCAACGCGCTAGGCGCGAACGCCGTCAGCGAGCAGGCGAACGGCTGCCCGCCGGTGGTGGTGGAGGCCAACGGCCTGAAGGGCGGGGAACTCCTCGTTAGGGGTGACCGCAGTTCGCAGTTTCTCTCAGGGCTGCTCCTGTCGGCCCCGTACGCCCGTGGGCCAGTGACCTTGACGGTCGCCGGGGAACTGCTCTCCAAACCGTTCATCGACATGACCATCGACATAATGCGCGACTTCGGCGTCAACGTCCTGCGCGACGGTTACCGCTCCTTCAGCGTCACCCCAACTAGATACAAGGCGCGCGATTACCGAGTGGAGGGCGACGCCATGGCCGCCGGCTACTTCTGGGCGGCGGCAGCAGTAACGGGCGGTCAGGTGACGATCACCAACCTTGGCCGCGGCACACGCCAAGGCGACGCGCGCCTAGCGAGCGTGCTGGCAGAGATGGGCTGCGAAGTGACCTGGGGCGACGATCACGTGAGCGTAAGAGGACCGCGCGGCGGGCGCCTACGTGGCGGGCAGAGCTTCGACCTCAACGACATGCCTGACCAAGCGCAGACGCTGGCGGTGGTGGCGCTCTTCGCGGACGCGCCCGTGCGCATCTTTGACGTCGGCAACATGCGCATCAAGGAGACGGACCGCCTAGCGGCGATGACGGCCGAGCTGACTCGCCTCGGTGCGCTGGTCGAGGAGGGCGACTCGGAGTTGACGGTGCACCCCCTCACCACGCCACCTGAAGCGCCGGTGGCGCTGGAGACGTACGGCGACCACCGCATGGCCATGGCGTTGGCCGTTGCTGGCGCCCGCATACCGAACGTCGTGATCCGCGACCCTGGCTGCGTGGCGAAGACCTACCCGCGCTTCTTCGACGACTTCCTCGCTTACCTCTCGGGGGCTCTCGGATGAACGAAGACTCACCTCTCGAGGACCTGGCTGCGTCGGAGGAGCCCAAGGCGCGTACGGTGATAACCATCGACGGTCCGGCCGCGAGCGGCAAATCGAGCGCCGCACGCCTCTTGGCCCAACGCCTAGGCGTTGCTTACGTGTCAAGCGGCCTGCTCTACCGCGCGGCCACCCTCATGGCGCTGCGTCACGGAGTGCAAGTCGAGGACGAGGGCGCGCTACTCGACCTCCTCAAGCAGCAGGACGTGCGCCTCCACCCTGAGGCGAGCAGGAACAGCGTGACGATCGACTGGGTCGACGTTACGGACGACCTGCACACGGAAGCGGTCGACGCCAGCGTCTCCATCGTTGCCAAGCACCCGCGCGTGCGCGCCTGGGTCAACGACCGCCTGCGCGAGATGGGCGGCTCGTTCGTCATTGACGGCCGCGACATGGGCACGAACGTGTTCCCAGACGCCATAGCGAAGTTCTACTTGACGGCCGACGCTGCGGTGCGCGCACAGCGCCGCGCAGGTGAACGTGGCGCCGACCTCGCGCTGGTAACGAGTGAGCTAGTGAGGCGCGACGAGCGCGACCAAGTGCAACTTGCGCCCGCACCGGATGCCATCACCATCGACACTGGCCCACTCACCCTCGCCATGGTGGTCGAACAGGTCCTAACGGCCGTGCTACGTGTGCTGCCCGCCAAAGTGGTCAGCCCGTGACTGGCGTTGCCAACTTCACGCTGCCAGTTGGGGAGTTGGGCCTCGTCGTCATCGCGAGCACGAGCCACAAGCCGGAGGCGCACCCGCTGGCGCGCGAACTCGGTGAGCTGCACAAGCGCGGCGGTGCAACCGTGGAGTACGACCTCGACGGTTCCGGCATTTTAGAGCAGCGAGCGGAAGGGGCCGACCTGGCCATTTCCGTAGGCGGAGACGGCACCTTGCTTTCTGCGGCGCGGC
>JBIQMD010000091.1:0-6408 GCA_044463725.1 Truepera radiovictrix | reverse complement strand
TGCGGCCTCGCGTTGGCCGTCCGCGCGGAGGTATTCCGCGTAATCGCGTAATGCCGCCTGCGTCGCAGGCACGGCCGGCGTGGCGAGCGGGTAGACCCAGTCTGCCCAGAAGCCAGCGGCCTGAATGTCACCGCGTCCCAACGCGGCCTGCAGCGCCCCGAGCGGGAAGCCGTAAGTCTCGGCCAAGGACTGATCGAAGAGGAGTTCCGCGCGGTAGCCGCGCGCTACGAAGTCTGAAAGGGCGCCGTACATGGCGCTGGCTGCTGCCTCCCGCTGCGGCGGGGAGAAGCGCATGAGTTCACGCGCGAGTTGCGCCCGCTCGTAGAAGGTGGCCGCGTTGGCTAGTGCGCCATCGATGTAGCCGGCCTCGTCGTTACTACCAGGCTGGGCGGCCCTGGCGGCCTCTAGGTAGAGCCACGGGTTCGTTGGGTCCTGGCGCAGGCGCACCGTCGGGTTCTCACCCATCGCCTCCGTGCGCAGCCAGCCGTAGAGCTTCGGGTCAACGTCGAACGGCTCGGCGACCTCCGGACCGGAAGAGAGGATGGCGATGCGGCCCTCGGCGCCGTTCGAGTAGGTGATGGCGGCCAACGGCACGCCAGCAGAGTTTGTGATGGCGGACACTTGCGCCGGCAAGCGGTAGCGCTTCTGCACCACACCGGTGCGCGCATCGATGACGAGCACGCTGTTGCCGTGACCGACGTAGGCGTCGTTTCCAGCCTGGAACAGCCCCGCCGTCTCGCCACTCCCGACCGGGAACGCCAACGTCCACAAGGCCTGGCCGTTCTGCATACCCTGTACTGCGCCATCCACGATCTGAACGGCGGGGTAGCCCAAGGCCGCCGGAGGTTCTGAGGGCGCCGCCTCTTGTGGCGTCGGAGTCGCGGCAGGGGGAGTCGCGCCGTTCTGGGGCTGAGTGGTCTCGGGCTGCTCGGCCGCGGGCCCTTCAGCTGCAGGCGGGGAAGGAGCGGCCTCCTGCGGCGCGGCACCTTCCGCGGCGCCGGGTGCCCCCTCAATTGCGCCAGGCGCCACCCCGGCGGGCGCAGCGGGCGCTGGGGTGGCCGTCACTGCCACCGTGAACGTTGCGTCGATGTCGGGCCCTGCGACGTTGACGCTGTGGTCGCCCGGTTCTTCGAGGGTGGTGCTGAAGCGGATGGCTCCGAGGGCGTTGGCCGTTTCTAGTGCAACGAGCGGTGTGCTGCCTGCTGGCGTCACGGAAACGCGGTAGCTGGCGCCCGGCGTGAGCCCGTCACCCGCTAGGTGGAGCACGTCTCCGACCTTGTACTCGTAGGCGTCCACGCCGACGACGGGTGCGGGCTGGGCACTCGCGAGCCCTCCGAGGAGCGCCAATAGGGCGAGGGCGGCGCCCACTAACCTAACTGCGGCTCTGGCGTGCGGCCCCTTGTCAAAGAGCACGCCTGCACGGATCTGGGCGGCGCAAGAATTGGACATGCGCTCACATTACCGCACGCCATGCGCGGTCCCCAGGCGGCTGTCGGGCGTGGTTTCCTTCGCCTTGCCCGCGACAGGGACGCTGCTATAGTGTTGGCGTGCAGGTCGATGACGCTGCCAGACTCGCCCTTGTGCTGGCCCCCGCTGCCTTGAGATGGTGCGCCGTTGAGGCCGAGCCTGGAGGAGGCAGGGTGCGCATGCGCCCATATGCCGCCCCGGAGGCGCTCATGCAGCGCTTCGACTCCGTGTGCGGCAAGGGCGGTTGGTCGTTCACTCTAGCGCCCCTAGGTGGCGACGCGCTCGTAGCCAATTTGAGCCTGCTCGGAGCCGCGCGCGCCGCCGTCGTCAACGTCGGCCCTGCGCCCGCGCCGCAAGCCGCTGACCTCGCACTGGCCAACTGCGCGGCCATGTTCGGCGTCCGTCTCCCGTTCGCCGCAGAGGATGAGAGCTACTGGGTCGACTTCGACCCCGAAGCGGGTGAGCCGCTCTACTTGCCGGAACCCGTCGCGCTAGAGGCTGCCGCGCCTGAGCCAGCCTCGCGGTCTTGGACGAGGGCGCCAAGCGAGCCCGTTGCGTCCGCCGTAGCCGCTCGAGCGGCGCCGACTGACGACGCTGCAGTAGACGCTCCTGTCGTCACGGCCACGAACGCTGGTCACGAAGTGATCGAGCGGCTGCTAGAGCGCCTCAAAGACGAGGGCATGGGCAAAGAGGCAGCGCGACTAGTGGTCAGGTACAACGGCTACGGCCGCACGGCCGAGGAGTCACGCGAACTGTACGGACGCTTGCGGTCGTTACTGATGAGAAGCGGCGCAGAGTCATCGTGATGCACGGCGACCGGAGGGCCGCGTGATCAAGGTGATAGCCGTTGGAGACGTGCACGGCCAGTGGCCGGAATTGTGGCGCGTCCTCAAGGCAGCGGCGGCGGCCACCGCTACGCTCGAACCAACGCAGGCGGTAATGGACGGACGCTACCGCGTCGTGTGCGTAGGCGACCTCGTGCACTTCAAGGAAGCGCGCGATTACGCCAACGCCGTAGGAGCAGAACCGTACGACACCAACGATGTCGATCACTTGCGGCGCGCGGCCAAGGCGCAGATCAGGGAGCTGTACCGCTTCAAGCGCTACGTCGACCAGAGCAACGGCAACGTGACGGTGATCCTAGGGAACCACGACGAGGCAGCTAGCGATCACCGCTACGAGCTGACGACGCGCGGAGGCCTGCGCCACGTGGAGTTCGACCCGACAAAGGGCGGCGTAGAGTTGCCGGACGACCTGCGCGAGTGGTTCGCCGACCTGCCGCGCGAGGTCGTTTACCACGGCGTGCAGTTCGCTCACGCTGGCCCCCTGCCAGGCATGCAGATCTTCGACGACTTCTTCTATCACGACCCAGACACGAAAACGTGGTGGTACAACAAGCCGGAGCTCGTCACACAGGCGGGGCACCGCTTCGGGGTCTACGGTCACACCGTCATGAAGGATGGCGTATACGTCGACCGCGACAACTGTTTCGCGATGATCGACGCCCTCGGCAAGTTGCAGTTCCTAGAAGTACTGCTTGACGACGACCGCCTCGACCTGAGCGTCATGCAGCTCTGAGCAGCAGCTACAGGGAGTAGCCGCCGCGTGCGTCGTCGCGCACGAGTTCACCGTTGCGCAACACGAGCGTGCGGTGCTTGTAACTATCGACGAGGTCGCGCGCGTGGGTGGCGAGCAAGATGGTCGTGCCGCGCAGGTTGATGTCGTCTAGCAACTCCATGATCTCGAGGGCCGTGTCTGGGTCGAGGTTGCCGGTGGGTTCGTCCGCTAGTAGCAGCGGCGCGTCCGTAACCATGGCGCGCGCGATGGCGACGCGCTGTTGCTCGCCGAGGCTCAGCTCGATCGGGTAGGCCTTGCGCTTGTGAGCTAACCCGACCTGCCGCAGGACGTTCATGGCGCGCTGCTCATGGTTGCCGCGAGCGGCAACTGCCCGCAGCGCGAACGTGAGGTTCTCGAGCGCGGACAGTCTGCCGAGCAAACGATGGTCCTGGAAGATCATGCCGATGCTGCGCCTGAGGTGAGGCAAGCGAGACTCTGGGAGGCGCGCCACGTCCTGCCCGCCGACGGACACGCTGCCTTCGGTTGCCACTATGCGTCTCAACATGAGTGAGAGCAGCGTCGACTTACCCGCACCTGAGTGCCCTGTCACGTAAACGAACTCGCCCTTGGCGATGTGGAAGTCGACGTCCTTGAGGGCGTGCGTGTGGGTGCGCGGGTAGGTCTTGGTGACGTGACGGAACTCGATCATGGCTGCCCGTTGCGGCTGGGTAGCGGCCCGCTGCCGCTCGCCGGGTGCCGGCCTCATCGTGAGGCTCCCAACGCGTCCATAAGGACTTGGAAGGCGGCCTCGTCGTCGATGGCCGTCAAGAGCGTCGTGTTCGGTTGCTTGACGCGGCCGCCCGTGCGTCGGTCGATCACGGTCATGCCGCGCGTGAGCTCGCCTGCGCACTCTACGGTCACGTGCCGCCGCTCAGACTCGAAGAGGTGAGGGTCGGTGACGGCCAGCACGGAGCACGGGTCGTGCAGCGGTCCCTGCGGGGCGCCGCCGTACGCCTGGGCGTACGCGGAAGCGAAGTGGTCGAGCAGGTCAGCCGAGAACACGGCCGTGCGCGTGCCCAACGCCCGGATCTGCGCTATGCGCTGGCGCTCCATCATGAACTGGTGCGTCACGTCGAGGCTGGCAAGCACGATGTTGGCGCCGGACTCGAACACGATGGCTGCGGCCTCTGGGTCGGCCCAGATGTTGAACTCGGCGGCAGCGGTGACGTTGCCTGGCCCGAAAGCGCCGCCCATGATGCTGATGCCCTTGAGGCGGCCAGCCAGTTGCGGTTCGAGAAGCAACGCGATGGCGACGTTAGTGAGTGGCCCGATGGCCACCAACCACAGCTCGTCGTGCTTCTCAGCGGCCTGCAACAGCGCCTGAACGGCAGGTAGTCTCTCGGCGCTGCGGGTGAGTGGAGGGATGACCGGACCGTCCAGTCCGGTCTTGCCGTGGATGTACTCGGCGTGCTTTGCGGCTCGCAGCAAAGGCTTGGCCGCGCCGGAGTAGAGCGGCGTTGGCAGCTCGGCCACCTGGCACGTCACCAGGCCGTTGCGGATCGTTGAAGTGAGGGGCGCGTTGCCACTTACGACGCTAATGCCGACGAGGTTCGAGCGTTGCGCCGCCAGGAAGATGGCTAAGGCGTCGTCGTGACCAGGATCGCAGTCCAGCCAAATGGGAACGGACACCCCGGCATACTACCAAGGTGCCCGTCTGCGGTCAGCACGCGCCGTTGCCGTGGTGGCCCACGGCGCGCTGGTTGCTTACTCGATCTGGTCGAGCTCGGCGTCGCTAGGCATGACCATGGCGGCCACGACGCGGTCACCTTCGCCGATGCGCATGATGTTCACGCCCTGCGTCGAGCGGCCGTACGAGCTGACCTCGCTCACGCCGGTGCGGATGAGGATGCCGTTCTCCGAGAGCACGAAGAGTTCCTCGGTGCCAGTTACGGGCTCGAGGGTGACCATGGCGCCAGTGCGGTCGGAGAGACGGTGCCCGATGACACCCTGTCCGCCGCGGCCCTGCACCGGGAACTCAGCGAGAGCCGTGCGCTTGCCGAGGCCTTCCTCAGTGACGCTGAGGAGTTCGGTGCTGGCCCGCTGTGCCTCTGCGATGGTCGCGAGGCTGACTACGGCGTCGCCCTTGCGCAACCTGATGCCGATGACGCCTTGCGTTGCCCTACCGGTATCGCGCGCATCGTCCTCGTTGAAGCGGATGGCCTGTCCGTCGTGCGTGCCGAGGACGACATCGGCCTTGCCGTCGGTTATGCGCACAGCTACGAGCTGGTCGCCTTCGAGCAGGTTGATGGCCACGAGGCCGGACACGTTGATGTTGCCGTACTCGCGGATGAGCGTGCGCTTCACGAGGCCGCCGCGGGTGGCGAACACGAAGTAGCCGTCCTGGTCGAGGCTCTTCAGTGACAAGACCGTCTGCACGTTCTCGCCCTCTGCTAGCGGCAGGATGTTGCGGATGTGGTTGCCACGTGCGGCGCGTTCGAACTCGGGCACGTCGTAGATCTTCTCGCGGTAAACGCGGCCGCGGTCAGTGAAGAACAGGAGGAAGTCGTGCGTGCTGCCGACGAGCAGGATGGAGTTGACGTCGTCGTCCTTGGCCTTGGCAGCCGTTGCGCCGCGCCCGCCGCGCGCCTGTTGGCGGTACGACGTGATGGCGGTGCGCTTGATGTAACCGCCGCGCGTGAGGGTGACGGCTACAGTCTCCTCGGCGATGAGGTCTTCCTTGCCGATGTTGTCGGTCAGGTCGGTGATGACCGTGCGCCGCGGGTCGGCGAACTGCTTCTTGATGTCGAGCAGCTCCTTGCGGATGACGCTCCAGAGTTCTGTTGAGTCGTTGAGGATCAGCTCGAGGCGCGCGATCTCCTCCTGCAGTCCGCGGTACTCCTCGTTTATCTTTTCGCGCTCGAGGCCGGTGAGGCGCTGCAGGCGCATGTCGAGCACGGCCTGCGCTTGCGGGTCTGAGAGCCCGAACTCACGCATGAGTGCGGCCTTCGCCTCTGGCCCGTCGTTGGACGCGCGGATGAGGGCGATGACGGCGTCGAGGTTGTCGAGGGCGATGAGATAGCCCTCGAGGATGTGCGCGCGCTCGCGCGCTTTGCGCAGCTCGAAGTCGGAGCGGCGCCGCACGACCACCACGCGGTGGTCGAGATAGTAGCGCAGCATGTCGCGCAGCGAGAGGATGCGCGGAGCGTTGTCTACGATGACGACGTTGTTGACCGCGAACGTGGTCTGAAGCTGCGTGAACTTGTAGAGCTGGTTGAGGACGAGCTCTGCGATGGCGCCGCGCTTGATCTCGAACACGATGCGCATGCCGTGGCGGTCGGACTCGTCGCGCAGGTTGGTGATGTCCTCGATCTTCTTGGAGCGCAC
>JBIQMD010000090.1:0-6409 GCA_044463725.1 Truepera radiovictrix | reverse complement strand
ATCCGCCAGCCCGTTCCCGCACCTTGGCACCCCTACTACCCGGGTGACGAGTACGCCAAGATGTACACGGAGTACGACCCGGCCCTCGCCAACCAGATGCTCGACGATCTCGGCCTGAAGAAGGATGCCAACGGCAACCGTCTCCTACCGAGCGGCAAGCCACTGCGCATCGAACTCTCGGTGGTGCCGGCATTCGGCCCGTGGCCGGACGTCGCGCAGCTCGTGGCCGCCAACTGGGCCGCCGTAGGCGTCCCGACCGACGTGCAGGTCCGCGAACGCAACGCGCACTTCACCATGCGTGACGCCAACGAACTCCAGGTCGAGATCTGGAACGAGGACACCACCGCCTTCCCGTTCACGGGTAACCCCAAGCTCGACCCGCGCAGCAACCCAGCGACGATCTTCGCCGTTGAGACCCGCCACTGGTACGAGTCCGACGGCGCACGCGGCAACGAGCCGGCGCCTGGCATCAAGAAGATCGTCGACATCATCGAGCAGGCCAAGACCGTCGGCACCGACGAGCAGATCGCGCTTGCCAAAGAGCTCTTCCGGCACTCCGCCACGATGATCTACGGCTTCGGTACCGTCGGCCTCACGCCGATGGTGCAAGGTGTCGTCGTAGTCAACGATGCCCTCAGGAACGTGCCGCTCGTAGTCGCGAACGACTGGCCGCTCCGCACGCCGGGCGACGCGCGACCCGAGCAGTTCTTCTACAAGACCGAGTAATCAACTAGCAGCCCGGTCGGCCCACCGCCTGGTGGGCCGACCCTAGCTAGCGGCTACCCGGGTGCGTGAACGTCAGTCGCGCGCTCACCGAGTTCCGAGTAGTCCGTCAAGGAGACGCTGTAAGTGCACTGGTTCATCCTCAAGCGACTATTGCTGCTACCCTTTCTGCTCCTGATCTTCTCGATCGTCTCTTTTGCGCTCATCCAAGCGCCACCGGGCGACTTCCTCACTAGTTACGTAGCTGAGCTAGCGGCAGGCGGTACCTCCATCGATCAGACGCAGATCGAGGCACTGCGTAGCCGTTACGGCCTCGACCAGCCCATGTACGTCCAGTACGGCAAGTGGGTAGGCAACCTGCTTAGGGGCGACCTCGGCGTCTCGCTTGAGTGGCGCCGCGCCAACAGCGAGCTGATAGGCGAGAGGCTCCTTCTCACGCTCATCCTTACGACCTTCTCACTGATATTCACGTGGGCCGTCGCCATCCCGATCGGTATCTTCTCGGCCACGCGCCAATACTCTTTTCTTGATTACGTATTCACGATCCTCAACTACATCGGGCTTGCGACACCAAACTTCCTACTGGCGCTCGTCCTCATGTGGGTGGCCTTCGACAAGTTCGGCGTGACCGTCACCGGCCTCTTCTCGCCGCAGTTCCTCGACGCGCCGTGGAGCTGGGCGCGCGTAGGCGACCTCCTCAGCCACATCTGGCTACCAATGATCGTCCTCGGAGTTGCGGGTACGGCGCAGATAGCGCGGGTGGTGCGCGCCAACCTGCTCGACGAGCTAAGCAAGCCGTACACCGAGATGGCTAGGGCCAAGGGTCTGCCCGAGTGGAAGCTCGTCCTCAAGTATCCGACGCGCGTTGCCATCGCCCCGGTAGTCAGCACCTTGGGCTGGTACCTGCCGCAACTGCTTTCCGGCGGCCTCGTCGTCTCGGTAGTAATGAGCCTGCCTACCATCGGCCCGCTCCTCTTGCGCGCCCTCATCGGCCAGGACATGTACCTCGCAGGCACGATCATCTTGATCTTCTGTCTCCTTGCCGTGGTTGGCACGCTACTCTCGGACATCCTCCTGGCCGTACTTGACCCGCGCATCAAGCTGGAGAACTCATGACGGACGTCACCGCAAGTGCCGCGCAGAGCGCCAAAGAACCGGCCGTTTACGTCACGCCAGCCTGGAAGCTCACCTGGCTGCGCTTCACCAAGCACAAGCTGGGCGTCATCTGCCTTGGCGTGGTCGCCGTCATCACCCTCACGGCGTTGGCGCCTGAGTTCTTCAGCACCTCCGACCCCAACGTAACGAGTGCTCGCCGCGCCTACATCCCGCCTCAGGTCATCCGCATCTTCCACGAGGGCCGCCTCGTGCTGCCGTTCGTGTACGAGGTGGAGGGCACCCGCAACGCCCGCACGCTCAAGATGGAGTGGGCCAGGGACACGAGCACGCGGGTCCCCGTGAGGCTGTTCGCGCGCGGTTACTCGTACAAGCTCTTCGGCTTCATCCCATCCGACATTCACTTGGTCGGCTTCGGTAGCGCCGGCGCTCCCGCCACGGGCCACGTCCTCGGCACCGACCGCCTCGGCCGCGACCAGTGGTCGCGCCTCATGTACGGCACGCGCATCTCGCTATCCATTGGGCTCGTTGCCGTGGCCATCAGTACGCTATTGGGCATCGTGCTCGGCGGCGTATCCGGCTATTTCGGAGGCTGGGTCGACAACGTCATCCAACGCATCATCGAACTGCTGCAGGCCATTCCAGCCATACCGGTCTGGCTGGCCCTCTCGGCCGCGCTGCCGCGCACCTGGTCGGTAAGCACCGTCTACTTCGCCATCACCGTCATCTTGGCACTCCTCGGTTGGACGCGCCTTGCACGCGAAGTGCGCGGCCGCTTCCTCAGTCTGCGCGAGGAGGACTTCGTGACGGCGGCCCGTCTCGTCGGCGCCAGCCAAAGCCGCATCATCTTCGCGCACATGGTGCCGTCGTTCGCTAGCCACATCATCGCTGCCGTCACTTTGGCGGTGCCAGTGATGATCCTCAACGAGACGTTCCTGAGCTTCCTCGGCCTCGGCATGCGCCCACCAGCCATCAGTTGGGGCGTCATGCTTCAGGAGGCGCAGAACCTGCAGTCGGTAGTGAACGCGCCCTGGCTCCTCATCCCAGGCCTGTTCGTGATCATCACCGTTCTCGCTCTCAACATCCTAGGAGACGGTTTACGCGATGCCGCAGACCCCTACAGCCACTGAACCCCCCGTAGCAGCCGCCGTGCCGCTGCTCTCGGTAAGGGACCTCAAGACTTACTTCGAACTCGACGACGGCACCGTGCGTGCAGTCGACGGCGTGAGCTTCGACGTCATGCCAGGCGAAGTGCTTGGCATCGTGGGCGAGAGCGGCTGCGGCAAGAGCATCACCATGAAGTCGATCCTTAGGCTGGTCGCCCCGCCAGGCCGCATCGTTGGGGGCGAGATCCTCTACCGGCCCGACCAAGCGGGTAGGGCGCGCGGCAAGGAAAGCGAGATAGACCTCGTCAAGCTCCGTAAGGATGGGCGCCGCATGCGCAACATCCGCGGCGGCGAGATAGCCCTCATTCCGCAAGAGCCGATGGCGTCGTTCAGCCCTCTGCACACCATCGGTGAGCAGATCATCGAGACCATCCGCTTGCACCAGAACGTTTCGGGGCGTGAGGCGCGCGCCATGGCCATCGACCGGCTGCGTGAGGTCGGGGTGCCGAGCCCAGAAGAGCGCGTCGACTCGTACTCGTGGCAGCTGTCGGGTGGTCTGAGGCAGCGCGCCATCATCGCCATGGCGCTCTCCTGTCGCCCCAAGCTGCTCGTGGCGGACGAGCCGACGACGGCCATCGACGTGACCACCCAAGCGCAGGTTCTCTCCCTGCTGAGGGACCTGCAGCAGGAGCACGGCTCGTCCATCATCTTCATCACGCACGACCTCGGTGTGATCGCGCAAGTCGCAGACCGCGTTGTCGTCATGTACCTGGGCCGCGTCATGGAGCGCGGGCCGGTAGACGACATCTTCCACAACCCCAAGCACCCGTACACGAAGGCGCTACTGCGCTCCGTACCCAACATGAACAGCGCTCCGCGCGTGGAGTTGCCGACCATCGAGGGCTCCATCCCGCACCCGCTGCACAAACCGAGCGGCTGCCCCTTCCACCCGCGCTGCGCGGACGCCATCCCAGGCGTGTGCGACGTGCAGGTACCGGCGCTTTACCCAGACGACGACGAGCAGCCGGTGGCATGCTTCCTGTTCCACCGGGAGGTAGCCGATGAGTGACGGCGTAGCGGTGAGAGCGCAGCTCCCGGCCGAGCGGCTGCTCGAGGTGCGCAACCTCAAGAAGCACTTCCCCATCAAGGGCGGGGCGTTCGGCCGCACCGTCGGTGCGGTCAAGGCGGTCGACGACGTGAGCCTGCACGTCGACACGGGCGAGATCCTCAGCCTCGTGGGTGAGAGCGGCTGCGGTAAGACGACGACGTCGCGTTGCGTCTTGCGCGCCATGGACCCTACATCGGGCGAGGTCCTGTTCCGCCGCGGTCCGGACGACGTCATCGACGTCGCCAAACTACCCAACCGCGAACTGCGGCCACTGTGGCGCGAGATGCAGATGATCTTCCAGGACCCGTTCGGTTCGCTCAACCCGCGCAAGAACCTCTTCGAGATCATCGGGGAGCCACTGCTCGTCAACGGGGTAGCCAAGCGCCAGGAGCGCATGGACCGCGTTGCGGAGTTGCTCGGCCTCGTTGGACTGCGCAGCGAGTACATGCACCGCTACCCTCACGCCTTCAGCGGTGGGCAACGGCAACGCGTCGTCATCGCGCGGGCCTTGGCCCTCAACCCCAAGCTGGTGGTGGCTGACGAGGCGGTATCTGCCCTCGACGTGTCTGTGCAGGCACAGATCCTCAACCTGCTGCTCGAACTGCAGGACCGCCTCGGGCTGTCTTACTTGTTCGTGGCGCACGACCTCAGCATCGTCAAGCACATCAGCCACCGCGTGGCCGTCATGTACGTCGGCAAGATCGTAGAGACCGCCCAGACCGGGCCGCTCTTCGAGACGCCGCTGCACCCGTACACTTCGGCGTTGATGGGCGCCGTGCCGCAGGCCGACCCGCGCAGGCGCAGCGAGATGCTGAGGCTAGAGGGTGAGGTGGCGAACCCGGCCAACCCGCCGTCGGGCTGTTATTTCCACCCGCGCTGCCCTTACGCTAACGAGCGTTGCAGGACGGAGGCGCCCGCCTTGCGCGAGCTACGCCCCAACCACTTCGTTGCCTGCCACCGCGCAGAGGAGCTCGACCTGCCTGGCATCGAGCAAGGTTCCGCGCTACCCGTCTACCAGCAAGCTTCGACAGCGAACTGAGTATCTGACCTTGGAGCGCGCGCCGAACGTGGTCGTCATCATGGCCGATCAGTTCAAGGCCAGCGCCAGTAGCCTGTACGCCGCCTCTGGCACGGCGACGCCCGCCCTTGAACGCCTCGCAGCCGAGGGCGTCGCTTACCGCCACGCGCTCACGCCCCACCCGCTGTGCGTGCCCGCGCGCGTGTCGCTGTTCACTGGCCAGTATTCTCACGGCCACGGCGCCCAGACGAACGCGGGCGGCATGCCTGCCGGGATGGACCACGCCTTCAGGCTGTGGAAGGCAGCTGGCTACAGCACTGCCTTGATCGGAAAGAACCACTGCTTTCAGGAGGTGGCAGACCAGGAGCTGTTCGACGTGTGGTGCGAGGTGAGCCACGAGGGCCTGCCGCCAGCGCGCCCAGCCCGCGGCATGGAGTGGGTCAGGCCGGTGGCGGCAGTCGAGGCCGCGCACGCTACGCGCCGCGCCATGCCGCGCCAGGGGGCAGCGCTCTCGTACGCAGTAACCGACCACCCGCTAGCCGACTACTCCACTGGCCTCGTCGCAGGCCAGGCAGCGCGCTACTTGGAGGAGCGCGCTGGCGCCGCCGAGCCGTTCGCGCTGTGGGTCTCGTTCCCAGACCCGCACACGCCTTACGAGGCGCCACGTACCTACTTCGAGGCCGCGTTGGCGGACGATCCGCAACCAGCGCCAGCTGAGCCTTACGACATGCCAGGCGCTCCCGAACGCAACCGCGTGCTGCGCAGGCTGCTAGACGTCAGTCGCGAGGATTACGCCGAACAGCAACGCCTCCTCGCGACGTACCTCGCAATGGTGCGCTTCGTCGACGACGGCGTCGAGCAGATCATGCGCGCGCTAGACCGCGGCGGCCTGCGTGAGTCGACGGTGGTCGTGTTCCTTTCCGACCATGGTGACTTCGCGCTCGAGCACGGCATGGCGCGCAAGGGCGGCGCCTTCTACGATTGCCTCACGCGCGTACCGCTCGTCGTTTCATGGCCAGGACGGTTGCCCGTCGGGGTGGTGGACGAGTCGCTCGTCAGCCTCGTCGATGTGCTACCCACGCTATTGGCACTGCAGGGGCTCGAGCAGCCTCCCGGCATGCACGGCACGCCGCTGCCGACGGTCACGGACAGCGCCCCGCGTGCTGCGGCCTTCTCTGAGTACGGGGCCGGCGGACCGCCGTTCAGGCTCGACGACTTGGCCGCCGGTGGCGCAGAGGGCCTCGAGGCCGTGAAGGCCAGCCTCGAGTGGCGCGAGGCGGAGGGTCGGCGCAGGATGGTGCGCACCCGCGACTGGAAGTACGTCACCGACTCCATGGGCGA
>JBIQMD010000089.1:0-6409 GCA_044463725.1 Truepera radiovictrix | reverse complement strand
TGCGCTGCGGCGCGGTTCTCTTCGGTTGCCGACTTGAGCTCCTCGAGGAGTTGCAGCATGGTCGCCTGGGCGGTCTTGAGCCGAGACTCCGCCTCTGCTGCGCTTGCCTGGGCCTCGGCGGCCGCCGCCTCTGCTTCTTCTAGGTCGGCGGCGGCCCCGAGTACGGTCGCTTGCTGTGATCGTTTGCCGCCGCTCATGGCGCCGGTCGGTTCGATGATGTCGCCGTCGAGCGTTACGAGCCGCGGCCTGCCGCCCGGCCTGCGCGCGATGTCGGTGGCGCTGTCTAGGTCGTCGACTACGACGGTGCCGCCCAGCAGGTTGTCGAAGAGGACGCCGTACTTGGCGTCCGCCGCTATCAGCTTCGTGGCTAGGTCGATGACACCAGGGTGCGACGCGGCGGCGCCAAGCCCGCGATCGGGTTGTGGTCTGAGCAAGTCCAGTGGCAATACCGTCACGAAGCCACCTGCCTGACGCACGTGTTTGAGCACCTTCTGGCCAGTGTCTGCGTCTACTACCACCACGTACTCCGCGCGGCGGCCAAGCGCCCCGCCGATTGCCTCCTGATACTCGGGCGCAACCTTCACGAGGTCGGCAACTGCCCCGATCACGCCAGGGATGCCGGACCCTAGCGCGTTGCGGGGCCCCTGAGCGAAGCCGCGGCGCGCCTCGAACGCAGCTCGGCTGCGGTTGGCTGAATGAAGGCGCGAAACGGCCTCGGCCGCAGCCAGGGCGTGGCGTTCGTGGGTTGCCTGCAGCTTGGCGCGCTGCGCTTCGACCGCGGCCTCTGCCGTCGTGAGGGCCTCGCTGGCGGTCGCCTGGCGCGCGGTCAAGGCTGGCAGGGTGTCGGCGACCGTATCGAGCTTGAGCTCCTCAAGTTGCGCCTCGACCTGAGCCAACTGCGAGTTGAGGGCCTCATGACGCGAGTGAATGCCAGCGGCGGTGCGCTCGAACTCCACATGCGCAGCGCGCGACCGCTCGAAGCTGTCGCGCAGGCTGCGCTCGCGCGAGGCTGCCTCGGTGAGGGCCCGTGCTGCAACGCCCTCCTCTTCAGCAGCATGCTCGGCGCGCTCCGTTGCCTCGGCCGGGGAGTCTTCTGGGGCTGTCGGCGGGCTGGCCTGCGCCAGTCGCTCAAGCTCGGCGGTAGCGGCCGCAGTCCTTGCGTCGAGCGCCGTCGCCCGCTCGGTCAACCGGCCTAACCGCTCCTCCGCCACGCGCAGGTTGCCGCGGCGGAACTCGAGCTGCGCGGCCGCCTCGCGGTAACGCTCCTCTGCTAGGTCGCGTTCGCGCACGTGCCCCTTGGCGCGCTCGCGGAGTTCATCTAGGCGGTGGCGCCCGTCTGCCAATGCTCCCTCGAGTAGGCCCCTGCGCGTCTCGAGTTCCTTCAGCTCCCCGACTAGGATGTCAGAACGTTGGGTTGCGAGGGTGAAGCGCAGCCGCAACTGCAGTGCGCTGAGTTCGGCGTGGCGTTGGGCGTCGCGCGCTTCGAACTCCAAGGCCAGGCAGCGGGCCGTGAGGTCAGTAAGGACGTCCTGCAGGCGTTCGAGGTGGTGCGCTGCCGTCTCGAGACGCGCGAGGGCCTGGTCGCGTCGACCAGCCAACCGCGCCACCCCTGCCGCTTCTGCGACGTAATCGAGGAGCTTGGATGGGTCGGCCATGAGCACCTGACCGATCTCACCCTGACCGATGATCGCAAGGCCGGAGCGGCCCAGCCCACTACCCGTAAGGGCATCCTCGACGTCGAGGAACCTGGCGCTGCGCCCGTTGAGCCGCAGGCGCGTCGTGCCTTCGCGGTCGAGGCTGCGGTAGACCTTGACGTTGGTGGCGCCGTCCCTCAGCTCGAGCTCGACCTCGGCTAGCCCAACGGAGCGTTTGCCCGTTGCGCCGTGGAAGATGAGGTCAGTCTTGTCCGTTGCGCGGAACTCGCGGGCGCGGCCCCCACCCGTCGTCCAGCGTAGGGCGTCGATTACGTTCGACTTGCCTGAGCCGTTCGGGCCGATGATGGCGGTAACGCCAGGCGCGAACTCGATGTTCACTCGGTTCCCGAAGCTCTTGAAACCTTGGACTGTGAGTGACGCTAGGCGCACGCGGAGTGGCCCTTACCCGCGGCCTGACGGGTCGGCGTCGTCATCGTCCGTTGGCCGAGGCAGTGCCCTGTTCCTCAGGTTGTCCAGCCGGTCGCGCAGTTGGCCCTGGAGGTTCGTGATGCGTCCCTCCATGGTGGACTGCAGTTGGTCGAGGCGTTGCCGCAGGCGGATGATCTCTTCCACCCCAGCAAGGTTCACGCCTAGTTCTTGCGTTAGGCGCCTTATCTCGCGGAGCTGCTCGATGTTGCGCTGCGAGTAGAGGCGCGTCTTGCCTGCGCTACGGCTAGGCTCGATGAGGCCCTTGCGTTCGTAGAGGCGCAGGGTCTGCGGGTGCATGTCGACAAGTTCGGCCGCCACGCTGATGACGTAGAGAGGCTTGTCCTGGTCGATGGAGCGTTGCTCCTCGCCAGCGTCACGTTCGCGCTGGCCAGTCGTGCCTTGGCCACCGCCCTCGCCGACGTCTTCTTCTGCTGCCGCGAGGAACTCGAAACTGTCAGACCAGCTCACCTTGCTTCGCCTCCGATGCCAAGCTTACGCAACCAACGGCCCACGGCGCGACCCGCACCCTCTACCCATGAGAGTTCGAGCGTCAGTCGCAGGTCGCCGCGCACTCCGCCTGCTCCGGGCAGACCCTTGCCAGGGACCACGATCTGGGCCCCTGCTTGGCTGTCGGCTGGCACGGTGACTCTCACGCCGTCGAAAGTCGTGACCGTGCCGCGCTTGCCCTCGATGGGCGTCAGCACCAAGTGCCCGATGACGTCGTTCCCTCTTGCGGTTGCGCCAGTCGGCGGCAACCAGCCCACCTGAACCATCACGTCGCCCGGAGGGTTACCTGGACCACCGGCGCCAGCTAGGCGCAACTTGCTGCCAACGCCCGTTCCTGCTGGAACCTTCACCTTTAGCCGGGCGCCGCCGCGCTTGACGCCGCGGCCGCCGCAATCGGGGCATACGTTCGAGTTCGCTGCCGGGGCACTGGCTTCGAATGGCCCTGGTGAGCGGCCACTCGAGGCGCCAGGCTGCGACCTGCCACTGCCCTTGCAGGTCGGACAAACGCAGGGGCCAGGCACGGACACGACGCTGATGACGCCGGCGTGCAGTTCGCCTAGACTTAGGCCGAGCCTCACGTCGTAAGTCTGCCCCGCGACCATGCCGGCGCCGCGCAGCATTCCGGCCATCATGCCGAAGAGGGCGTCGAAGACGGCGTTCCCTGTTTGTGGAATGCCGCCGCTCTGGCCGAAGTCGATATTGATGTCTGCGTCCCGGAAGACGTCGCGCCAGTCGACGTTGGTGGTGTCGTGGCGATAATCGGCTGGCCGCTGCGCACCGTAGCGGTCGTAGCGGGCTCGCGCCTCTGGGTCACGCAGGATGGCGTAAGCCTCCGACACTTCCTTGAAGCGCTCCTCAGCGCTCGCGTCGCCCGGGTTGCGGTCCGGGTGGTACTGGAGCGCCTTCTGGCGGTAGGCGGACTTAAGGGCGTCTGCGTCGGCGTCGCGGGGAACGCCAAGGACCTCGTACGGGTCGCGTGTGGCCGTCACGACGCTAAGCATACTTTGCTTGCGCGCCGGGCACTAAGGTCCTGGCTGCATGGCGCCCGGTGATATCGTGGAGTCCGGCCCGGCCGCTAGGACAATGCCGCGGCCGAGACGGGAGGTGGGGTGTGAACCGACGTAACAAGCGTGTGTTGGTTGCCGTGGCGGCCCTGGTGCTGGTGTTCGGATTGTCAGCCTGCCGCAATGAGACGCAGAACCGCATTCGGCGCAGCATCCAGGAGTACACGGCGCAGCGCATGTACATAACGGTCTATTCGTACGACGGCAAGGCGGTTTTCACTGGCTTGGTCGACGGCAAGGTGACCCGTTCCGGCAACGCGTCAGAGGGCGGCAACGGCGGAGAGTCGTTGGGAGACTACGTCTACTGGTACGACGAGCGCGGACGCTACCTCCAGACGGACCTCCCTTACCTCGTTACCACCTTCGACCGTAACGTACCAACGACCCCCTGAACGCTGACGGTTGGTTAAGGAACGGTTGCCGACCGTCGCGAACCTGAACGCTAGACTCGGGGGAGAACGCTAGGAGGCTTCCATGAACTCAAGAACGCTCCGCCTGGCAGTTGCGGCCGTAGCAGTCGCGCTGCTTGCATCTGCCTGCACCATCACCGTCAGGCCTGGCGGTTTCGCCGGCAGCGACCTCTCCCTCTCGGGCGTCATCCAAGACTTCCAACCGACCCGCGGGCGCGGCTCCGACTACTACGTCGGTGAAAACGTCGAGTTCCGCATAGTGACGAATAGGGCGGGCTACGTCACCCTCACCGCACTGGATCCTGACGGGAAGGTCTACGTCTTCGAGCGCAACATCCCGGTGCAGGCCGGCACGAGCTACTTGCCCGTCCCGGGCGCCCGCCACGTATACACCGTCAACCCGCCGGTCGGCAGGCAGACCGTGAGGGCCAGCTTCACCTCCGACCGTACCAACGGCAGCGTGAGTTACGTCGGTCGCTACGGCGATGGCGACTGGACGAGCGCCATCCAGCTAGACATCCGCCCGTCCCCCGTTCGCGACGTAGTAGAGACCTACTTCTACATCCGCTGAACGCCTGACCGTTCACTAGCGTGCAAGTTGCAGCGTCACGGCACCCGCCAAGGGTGCCGTGACTAGCTGATGGTGGAGTAGAATGAGTCTGCTGCCACCCGACATTGCTTTGTGGGCCGGCGGCGCCCTTCGAAAGGAAACTAGACTTTGGCAGGTCATAGCAAGTGGTCACAGATCAAGCGGAAGAAGGGCGCGCTAGATAAGCAGCGCGGCAAGATCATCAGCAAACACGTGCGTGCCATCCAGTCCGCGGTGCGCAGCGGCAATAGCGGTGATCCGAACGTGAACCTACCCTTACGCAACGCGTTGTCGGCAGCTAAGTCAGACAACGTTGCCGTCGATAACATCGACCGCGCTATCGAGCGCGCGTTGGGTGGCGGCGAGGGTGGCAACTTCGAGCCTGCGTTCTACGAAGGCTACGGTCCAGCTGGCGTGGCCATGCTCGTCGAAACGCTCACGGACAACAAGAACCGCACGGCAGGCGAGGTACGTCACGTGTTCAGCAAGCACGGCGGAAACATGTCCGGCTCCACGGCCTGGCAGTTCGACACCAAGGGCATGATCACGGTTGAGCAGGTCGGTGACGCCGTCGAGGAGGCCGCCATCGAGCTCGGGGCCGATGACCTCGAGATGGACGACGAGACCTCCGTCATCTACACTCCCCCGGCCGAGCTGTACGCCATCGTCGAGGGCCTACAAGAGCGCGGAATGACCGTCGATGTCGTGCAACTCACGAAGCTCCCTCAGACCCAGACCGCGTTGACTCCAGAAGAGGCTCGTAAGGTCATGAACTTCCTCGAGAGCCTAGAGGACCTCGACGACGTGCAGAACGTCTACACCACGGCAGATTTAGATAGTGTCGGCGACGACGTCGACACCGTCGGCTAAGCCGCAGAAAGGGTGCCCATGAGCTTTCCGCTCGTCCACTGGGACGACCTGCCAGCAATCAGCGCCAACCAGATGCAACAGCTCATCATGTTGGCGACAGGCAAGTTCGGACTAGACAATCGCGTCCTCGTTGAGCACACCGCCCGCAATCTCGTCTCGCTCGTCGAGGCTTTCGGCGGCGACGGCCCCGTGCTCGTGGTCGCGGGTCGCGGCAACAACGGCAGCGGGGGCTTAGCGGCGGCACGACTCCTGGCGGGGCGCGGGCGCCGCGTCTGGGTAGTGCCAACCCACGAGGCAGAGAACTACTCAGGCACGCCGAAAGAGCAGCTGGAGCACCTACGCCACTTCGAGCGCGTCAAGGTCCGCACCAGCCTGCCGAAGATGAAGTTCGGTTGCGTCATCGACGCCGCCATCGGCACTAACCTGGAGGGCCCGCCACGCGGCCGCACCCTAGACGTGATCACCGTCCTCAACAACTCGGCCGATAGCTGCGTGATCTCGCTAGACACCCCAACTGGCATGCGTGCGGACGACGGCAGCACGCCGGGCGACGTCGTCAAAGCGACCCTCACCATGAGCATCGGGCTGCCTAAGGTCGGCATCAAGCCTGGAGGCAACGTAGGGCGCCTGTTCGTGGGCGACCTCAGTCTCCCGCCAGGGCTCTACGAGAGCCTGCAGTTGCCCCCCGTCGAGCTGCCGGCGTACGTCACCGAGGTAGCTGAGTAAGCGCAAGGCGCCTCGAGAACCCGAGCAAGTAGAAGCCCGCCCTGGCGAACTAGGGCGGGCTTGTCTTGGTAGGCGCGGACAGGATTGAACTGTCGACCTCTACAGTGTCAGTGTAGCGCT
>JBIQMD010000088.1:0-6429 GCA_044463725.1 Truepera radiovictrix | reverse complement strand
GGTCGCGCCTCAGGCCCTCGTGCTCATAGCCTCGCCAGGCAGGCCGTTCGAGGTTCTGCTCCGCGAGCAGCTCCTAGCGCGCGCCCAAGAGGGCGGAGCGACGCCGGAAGCAGTCGCTACGCTCGGTCAGCAAGTAGACGAACTCGTCGCTGCCATCAACGCCTCGACCGGCGCGGCGCTTGTCCCAACCCCGGAACTCGAGAAGAACCCCCTCGCGGCCATGTTCGCCCACGCCGCGGGGCTGCTGCGGAGCGAGTTCGGCATCGAGCCTTCAGCTCTAGCCCGCGAAGTGACCGTTCCCGTCGCCGTCCTCCAGGGCAGGAAGGACATCCAGGTGAAGGTCGCTGACGCCGAGCTCATCGCGGCCGCCACCCCCCACGCCGACCTCTTCTTGTTCGCCGACCTCACCCACAACCTCGTCGACACGGCTGGCCCGGCGCTCTCCCTACCGCTCCCAGGTTCAGACGCGGTCATCTCACCCACGGTCGTGCAAGTGATCGCCACCTACCTCGCAGGCAACCTGCGCCCGAGTGGTGCGAGCTCGACTAGGTGAAGCAGTAGGCGGCGGTCACAGTGGCTGAGAAGAGGCGCTACCTCCTCAGGCTCGACGCCGAGATCCACGGCGCCATAGAGAAGTGGGCCGCCGACGACCTGCGCAGCGTCAACGCCCAGATCGAGTACCTGCTGACGGAGGCGCTGCGCAAGTCGAGACGCCTTCCAGCCAAGCGCTCACCTGCCGCGCACGCCGATGACGCCGCGGACGGCGACGAAACAGCCGGCTAGCCGCCGCCACGCAGGAAGCGCTGCACGTCGCGGTTATGCGCTGGCAGGTTCGTGTTCGGCCGGAAGACGGGCACCCCACCCTCGCTTCCGTGGAGGAAGTAGAGGTAGGGAACGCCAGCGTCCGTTGAGCGCTGCGGCGAAAGAACGGCAAGGAGGGCCTCCTGGCCAGGGTTGCCGATGGGCCCTGCCGGGAGGCCAGGGCGCGTGTACGTGTTCCACGGCGTGTCTTGCCTCAAGTCGCCGGCCACCGCACTCAGATCAGGTAGCGCCTTGCCGAGGCCGTAAGCCACGGTCGGATCCGACTGTAGAAGCATGCCGTCGTCAAGGCGGTTGAGGAACACCCCGGCGATGATGGGCATCTCCTCGGCCGAGGCGGCCTCGGCTTGCACCATGCTCGCTAACGTCACCCAGTCGTGAACACTTAGGCCGGACTCGGCGAGGGCGTCGACCACCGGACCAGTCACCTCGGCCTTGAAACGCTCGACCATGGCGCCGAGCGCTTGTGATGCCGACGAATGCACTGGCAGGTCGTAGCTGGCAGGGAAGAGGTAGCCCTCCAACGTGTCGCCCTGAGCCAGCCCGGGGGGCGCGAGCTCACCAGGCGAGCGGACGAGGGCGGCGAGTTCCGGCTCCTCACCCAAACCGTTGGCCGCTAGGCGCGCTACCACTGCGGCCGCACGCCAGCCCTCGGGCACCACGATGCGCACGGTGCGCGGCCGCCCACCAGCAGCCAATGCGCGAGCCAGCTCGCGACTGCTCATGCTGGGCGAGAGATCGTAAAGCCCCTCGCCGACGCGTCTGTCGAGATCGGTGAAGCGCAGCAGCAGCTCGAAGGCGAACCCTGAACGCACGAGGCCGGCGTCATGCAGCGCTCCCGCCACGCGAGCGCCTCCCCAACCGGGGAGTACCTCGAACTCGACTTGCTTGGGAGTTGCGCTAACGGGCGACAGCACGAAGCGCACGACCACCCACCCGCTGACCACGAGCACGACTACGAGGAGCAGCGCCAACGCCAACGCGCGGCCGCGCCGCTTCGGGCGCGTGACGCTAGCTACGTTCGGCTTACTTGGCTCGCCGCTCACGATTGGTCCTGCACGCGCCGAAGGTACGACTCCAAGATGAGGACAGCCGCCGCTTCGTCGAGGCGGCCCTTCTCCTGACGCCGGCCACGCGGGAGGTCGGACGCCCCTACCTGCCGCTGGGCGATGCGCGTCGTAAGGCGCTCGTCCTCGAACTCTACGACGGCACCAGCCGCCTCGAGCGCAGCCGCGAAGCGCCGTACGCGCTCTGTCTGCGCCGACTCTGCGCCATCGAGCCGCAGCGGCAGTCCGACTATCGCGGCAGCAGCCCCGTCCTCCGCCATGAGCTGCAGGATGGCGGGCACGTCCTTCTTGGTCCCGTGGCGTTCAAGGGCCCCGCGCCCGAATGCGAGGAGCGAACCGACCGCACCAGTCGCCAGTCCGATGCGGGCGTCGCCGACGTCGAGGCCAAGCACCCGGGCGCCAGCGGCCAACGGTGCCTTGGCGGGCGGGTCGGTGGCGCTCAGACGGCCGCCTCGGCAGCGGCGGCCCCGCCAGCGGCGGCGCCCGCGGCCGTCTTGGACGCGGAGGCGCGCAACCAGCTCTCCAACACCAGCGCCACGCCGTCATCCAAGTTGCTCGCCGTCACTAGGTCGGCGGCGGCTAGGGCCTCTGGTTCAGAATTGCCCATCGCTACGCCAAGTCCGGCCCAGGCGAGCATGTCGCTGTCGTTATGTTGATCGCCGAACGCCGCCACCTCTGACGGTCCAACCTGCCACTCCGCGCAGAGGTGCGCCAACGCGGCGCCCTTGTTGACGAGCGGGTGGTGAACTTCGAGAAGGAAAGGCAAGCTCCAGGTCGTGTAGAGGTCTAGGTCGTTCAGCGATACCGCCAAGTCAGAGGGGTGAGCGTCGTCGCAAACGGCTAGTAGCTTGATGGGGCCGCCGTCCATGAACCCCTCGAGCGGCCCGATCGCAACGGGTGGGCCGCCGCGGAAGAGGTGAGCGGCGTTGCCGGGCTCCCCGGGTGGCAACTCCGCGTCGAGGTACCAACCGCGCGAGGTCTCGAGGGCGAGGGTGGCGCCTGGCGCTGCCGCGCGCAGGCGCTGAACGGCGGCCTGCGCGACGGCAAGGTCGAGCACCCGCAGGAGTTGGAAGCGCTGCGCATGCCACATGGCGGCGCCGTTGTAGGCCACGATAGTGCCCGTAGCGGCTATCTGCTCGGCCACTGGTAGCGCCGTGCGCAGCGGCCTTCCCGTTGCTATGACGACGCGCACGCCGAGGGCGCTTACGGCGTCGATGGCCGCGCGCGTGCGGGCAGTAACGACCTTGTCCGGGCCAAGGAGCGTGCCGTCGATGTCCAGCGCTATCACGCGCGGCAGAGTTGCGCCAGACGGCAGCCGCGGCGGCTGACCCGTGAACGGTACGGGTCGAGACGATGACGTGGCGCCTGGCGTAACCACTGGTCGGCTCAACCTGCCGTTAGTGCGCCGCCGACCGCGGCAAGGGCCTCTCCAAGCCGCGCGGGATCCTTGACTCCGGCCTGCGCCATGTCTGGCCGCCCGCCGCCACTGCCGCCAACGCTTGCGGCCGCCGCTTTGACTACCTTGCCAGCGTTCGCGCCACGCGCCTGCGCGGCAGGCGAGGCCTTGGCAACGAGCGCACCGCCCGAACCGACGACGACGAGGTCTGCGCCGCTCTTGGCGAGTAGGGCGTCGGCGGCGTTGCGGAGCGCGTTGACGTCGAGGCCGTCGAGCAGGGCAGTCAGGTACCTGAAGCCGCCCGCCTCAAGCACCTCGCTGCGGCCGCCTGCGCTCGTCTGAGCAGCTGCCAGCCGGTCGCGTAGGCGCGCCGCTTCCTTGAGCGCTTCCTTGTGGTCGGTCTGCAGCTTGGTGAGGCGCTCCTCCAACTGGTCTGGTCTACCGCCGAGGTGAGCTGCCAGCCGTAGCTGCGTCTGACGCAAGTCGGCTACGTAGTGCATGGCGGAGGCCCCAACGCGCGCCTCGATGCGGCGCACGCCCGCCGAGACCGCCTCTTCGCCGAGTATGACGAAGGCGCCGATCCGGCCGGTGCGGTCAACGTGCGTGCCACCGCATAGCTCCGTGGAGACGTCGCCCATGCTGACCATGCGCACGTTCTCGCCGTACTTCTCGCCGAACAGCATCATGGCGCCAGCGCCGCGGGCCTCTGCTATCGGCACGACCCGCCAAGCGACGGGCAGGTCGGACTGCACCCAGCGGTTGACTAACGTCTCGATCTCTAGCTGTTGCTCCGCAGTCACGGCGTGAGGGTGCGAGAAGTCGAAGCGCAAGCGGTCGGGCGCCACCAAGGAGCCTGCCTGAGCGACGTGTGTGCCTAGCACCGAGCGCAGGGCGGCGTGCAAGAGGTGGGTGGCAGAGTGGTGCTTCTCCGTCTCGCGCCGTGCTGGGTCTACCTTGGCGGTAACGGTCTGGTTGGCGCTGATCGTGCCACGCGCAACCCGTACGCGGTGCAGCGTCAGGCCCTGCCGCGACTTGGTCGTGGCGGAGACGATGGCCTTGCCGCCCGGCCAGACGAGCACGCCAGCGTCGCCCACCTGACCACCGCCCTCCGGATAGAACGGCGTGCGGTCCAGCACGACGGTGCCGACCTGGCCCTCCGTGAAGGCGCTGAGCTCACGCGCGTCGTCGCCCTGCGTCACGAGCGCCACGACGTGCGCCTCCGCCTGCTCGGCGGTGTAGCCGAGGAATACCGTCTCGCCAGCGCGCTCCGCGACCTTACCGAGCGCGTCGCTCGTGGCCGTGAACAGCGCCTTCCCGCCGCCTGCGCCGCGGGAGAGGTCGCGCGCGTGCTCGCGGGCGGCCTCGTAGCCTTGTGCGTCAACCGACACGCCGCGTTCTGCTGCCATCTCGCTCGTTAGATCGAGTGGAAAGCCGTAGGTTTGCCACAAGTCGAAGGCGACGGCGCCGGAGAGCAGCGGTCCGGACAGCTCGTCGAGGATGGTGCCAACGCGCTGAATGCCGGCCTCGAGGGTGCGGAGGAACTGCTCCTCCTCAGCGTGAATGATGCCTTTCACGCGCTCCGCGCCGTCCTTGACCTCGGGGTAGGCGGCGCCCATCGACTGGACGACCTGATCGACGAGCGTGTACAGGACCGGCTCGCGGAGGCCGAGGAGCCACGCGTGGCGCGAGGCGCGGCGGGTGAGCATCTTCACGACGTAACCGGCGCCGTCGTTGGCCGGCATGACGCCGTCCGTGATGGCGAACGTTACGGCGCGCACGTGATCTGAGATGACCCTATGCGACACGGAAGCCGGGCCAGCGTAAGGCACGCCGGAGAGCGCAGCCACACGCTGGATGGTCGGCTGGAAGAGCTCGGTCGCGTAAGCGTCCTCCTTGCCCGTGAGCATGGCAACGAGGCGCTCGAAGCCCAAGCCGGTGTCGATGTTCTGCTGCGGAAGCGGCTCTAGGTGGCCGCCGTCTTGACGGTCGAACTGCGTGAACACGAGGTTCCAGAACTCGATGAAACGGTCGCCCGAGCCACTGTTCGGTCCGGCCTCGTCGGCCGTGCCGAAGTCGGGGCCACGGTCGTAGAAGATCTCGGAGCACGGCCCGCACGGCCCGTTCGGGCCCTTGCTAACGGCGTTCGCAGGCCAGAAGTTCTCGTCCTCACCCCAGCGGCTGATGCGCGCCTCAGGCACGCCGACCTGGTCGCGCCAGATGGCGAACGCGTCGTCGTCGTCATCGTAGACGGTGACGTACAAGCGCTCCTGGTCGAGCCCAAGGTACTCGTGTGAGGTGGCGAACTCCCAGGCCCACGCCGCCGCCTCAGACTTGAAGTAGTCGCCGAAGGAGAAGTTGCCTAGCATCTCGAAGAACGAATGGTGGCGCAGCGTCCGGCCGACGTTCTCGATATCGTTGATCCGCAGGCACTTCTGAGCAGTAGTAACGCGGTGCCAAGTGCCCTCGTGGCCAGCGAACTTGGGGGTGGCGCCGAGGAAGTACGGCTTGAACTGCACCATGCCGGCGCTGGTGAACATGAGCGTTGGGTCGTCGCTCTTGAGGGGCGCCGAGCGGAGTATCAGGTGTCCGCGAGACTGGAAGAAGCGCAAGTACCTTGCGCGCAAGTCGTTGATCTGTTCGATGCCGTCTACCACGTGGTGCCTCCGAGCGTACCGGAGGGTAAGTATACCGACTGCTCACCGGCGCGGCCTTGGTGCCGAGACGCCGGTTGGCCGAGCGGCGCCCTGAGCGGCGCGGTACTCTGCGCGCTACATGCGCACCCCGAGACTAGCTCCCCGCTACGCCGTTCTCTGGTTCAGCTTCGCGAGCTTCGCACTGATCGGCGCACTCCAGGCGCTCTATGGCCCATCTTTCCCCATGCTGCGCGAGCGCTTCTCCATCGGCGTGGAGCAGGTGAGCATCGTCGTAAGCGCCCAGTTCATTGGTTCCTTCCTTGGCATCATCGCCTCTGGGCTCCTCCTGCGCGCACTCGGCTACAAGCGGGCCCTTGTCATCGCCGCTGCAGGGTTCGTGGCAGGCGCGGCCGCCATCGGCTTCGCCCCAACCTGGGGCTTGGTGCTAGCTGGGGCGGTACTCGCCGGGGCCGGCGCTGGGCTGCTGAACGTGTCCTGTAACCTCATGGTGGCC
>JBIQMD010000087.1:0-6441 GCA_044463725.1 Truepera radiovictrix | reverse complement strand
GGCGCACGGGCTGGCGACCACCAACAGCGTGGCGGCCTTGTAGAACGCCAACTGCTGTCCCATGCCGGTCAGCAAGAAGGTGGCGAGCGCAACGTGCGTGCCGACGAGCACGAGCACCGTGTAGCGCTCCCCGAACCACTCGCTGAAACGTTGGCTAGGCGAGCGCCCAGCCTGCGCCAAGGTAACGAGCTCGATCATGCGCGAGAGGGTCGAGCTGGAGGCGTCCTTCGTGACGCGCATCTCGATGGCGCCGTAACCGTTGACGCTGCCCGCGAAGAGCTGGTCGCCAACGGACTTGTCGACGGGGACCGCCTCGCCCGTGATAGGCGACTGGTCGAGGCTCGAGGTGCCCTTCAGCAGTACGCCGTCTAGCGGCACGCTCTCGCCCGGGCGGATGAGGATGGTGGCGCCGATCGCGACGTCGGCGGCGGCCACCTGGCGCAGTGCGCCGTCCTCTACGAGGGTGGCGGTCTCCGGCTTGAGCTCCATGAGCGCCACGACGGCACGCTTGGTATTGGAGAAGGCGTAATCCTCGAGGGTGCTAGCGAGGCTGAAGAGGAAGAGCAGGATGGCGCCGTCGCGCGCCTCGCCAACCAGGGCGGCGGCCACGGCGGCGAGGACCATGAGCAGGTCGATGTGCAGCTTGCGCTCCCTCACGAGAGCAGTTGCCGCCTTGATGCCGGCAGGAAGGCCGCCCGCGAGGAACGCGAGCAGCAGGCCGGCTGCGGCGATCACCCCAGCTGATCCCCCGGCGCCAACGTAGTCTGCGAGCCAACTACCACCGGCCAGCGGGCGGAGCAACACCGCCACGACGCCAACCGCAAGGCCGACTGCCGTTAGGCCCGTGTACACCGCTGAACGCCAGATCTGCCTGCGCTCGGCGGCCAGTTCGGCGAGGAGGGTCTCGGAGGGGGTGGGTTCGTTCTTGCGCACGTAACTATCCTAACTCGGAACCATTCCGATTACAAGAAGCGGATGGCATGAGCCGTCGGGTCGGCGCCTCCACAGCGCGGTTACACCGGCCCGCGTTAGGCTTTGGCGATGCCGGGACGCACCGCCTCCACCGCCCTCAACGTAGTCCTTACGGCGCTGTTGGCACTAGTGTTCATCGTCCCGACCGCCTGGTACTTCCTCTATCTGACGTTCGCGGACCGCTGGTGGTGGCTGTTCGTAGGCAACTCGCTGGCGCCGATAATGTTCATGCCGGTGCCAATTGCCCTGCTCGTGGCGTGGCTCACGAAGCGGCGGCGGCTTGCCGCCATCGGCCTAGTCCCCGTGGCCATCGCCGCCATGTTGTGGGCTGGGTCGCTGCTGCCGGCCAAGACCGAAGGGCCGGCGGTAGTCGACGCACGGAGCACCATCACGGTGATGACATATAACGTCATGGCGGGCGACAACGACCCGGACGCCATCGTGGGTGCCATACTCGCATCCGGCGCACAGGTCGTTGCCCTGCAGGAACTCAACGGCGACGTCGGGCTCGAGCTGGCCGAGCGCCTGAACGCAACGCACCCTTACTACGACCTCGCGCCGTGCCCAGCGTGCGGCGACTGGGGCAGCCTGGGGCTCTTCTCGGCTTTTCCCGTCGAAGCCGTAAGCGCGGACCTTGGCGGGCCGTCAACTCGTAACCCGCAAACGACCCTCCTCCACCACCCGCGCGGCGACGTGCTCATCGTCAACGTGCACAACTTGTCGACGCCGCGCTTCCCGCAGATCTGGCCGGAGGAGATCACGCGCGCCGTTGCCTCGCGCGAGGCGGTCGCCGGTGCCCTCGTCGGGTTGGTGAGCCGCTCGGACGTGCCCGTGATAGCGCTCGGCGACTTCAACACCACCGAACGCAGCGGCGCATACCGCACCCTAGTTGGCCAACTGACGGACACGTGGCAGCGAGCTGGCTTCGGGTTCGGCAGCACCTTTCATGGCGGCCCACGCGCTAGCGGCCCATGGCGTCTCGCGCTGCCAGCCTGGTTGCTGCGGATCGATTACGTCTTCCACTCACGCGAGCTAACGACCGTGGCCGTGAAGATGCAGCCGTGGAGCGCCGCGTCCGACCATCGACCCGTTAGCGCAGTGGTCGCCTTCCGGGACTGACTCTCAGTTCGTGGCGGTCAGCTCGGGTTTCTCGCCGCGGTAACTGCGCACGTCGCCAGCCCGCCACGTCTCACTGAAGGTCGGGCCTGCCGTTGGTTTGGCGATGAGGTACCCCTGCAGGTAGTCGCAGCCGGCCTCAGCTGCCGCAGCCGCCTGCTCGGGGCGCTCGATGCCCTCTGCCACGACCTTGGCGCCCAAGCCGTGAGCCAGCTGCACCGCCGCTTGCACTACCAAGCTCGAGCGTTCGTGCCCAAGGCCGAGCTGCGCGACGAACGACCTGTCGAGCTTCACGAAATCTATCGGTAGGTTATGCAGGCGCCCGAGCGACGAGTAGCCCGCGCCGAAATCGTCGATCGCAACTCGCACGCCGAGGCGCCTGATGCGCGCCATGCGTTCGGCAACTACGAGCTGCCCAACGCTCGTCTCCGTGATCTCGACGACCAGCCGCTGCGGCGCGAGCCCCGAACGCGCAAGCGCCCTCTCGATGGCCGGTACGAGGCCAGGGTGGCTGAACTGGTGAGGGGAAACGTTGACACTCACCGTAAGTGGGCCAACCAGACCGTCCTGCCAAGCGCGGGCCTGGCGGCACGCCTCCTCCAACACCCACTCGCCTAAAGGCACGATGAGCCCGGTGCGTTCGGCAAGCGGGATGAACTCGCCTGGCGGCAACAGCCCAAGACGCGGGTGGCGCCACCGCAATAACGACTCAACGCTATGAATCTCCACGGCCGTTACGCGCCCGTCCGACTCCCCCGCGCTAGACAATTCGCGCACAGCAGCAACGGGCTGATAGTGCAGCTCGAGTTCGCCGCGGCCGACGGCCTCACGCAAGTCGCGGGCGAGGGCCAGGCGCTCGGCCTCGCGCGCGTTGACCACGGCCAGGCGGTGGCTCTCACCCGTGCGCTTGGCGCTGGCTACGGCGGCTTCGGCTTGCGTGATCTGGTCGGCCTGCGTGCCTGCATCCGTCGGGTAGCGGCTGATGCCGATGGTCGACGTGACCTGCAGCCGGCCCCCGCCGGCAACGTATGGCGGCCTGAACACGCGTTCCAACAGGGTGGCGGTGGCGGCGGCTTGCACCTCGTCGAGCTCGCCCTCTATGACGACGCCGAACTCGTCTGCCCCCAGCCTCGCCACGACACGCGCATCGCCACCGACGGCGTTACTGATGCGCAGCGCCGTCTCGCGCAAGATGTCGTCGCCTACGGCAGTGCCGAAGCGCTCGTTGATGCTCTTGAAATCGTCGATGTCGACGAGGAACAACGCGAACGGCTTGACGTTGGCGCCGCGCACGAGGTCCTGGTGAAGACGGTGGAAGGCGGCGCGGTTCGCGATGCCCGTTAGGGGGTCGAGGGCGAGGATCTTGGTGGCGGTCTCCTCCGCTGCCAGCGCGGCGCTGCGGCGCTCGAGCGAGTACGTGAGCATGTAAAGGAGCAGGAGGTACGCGACGCCGACCAGCACTAGATCGAAAGCGGCCGCTGCCTCCGCCGCCCTCATCTCCTGCCGCGTCGCCCACGTCACGTGCCAGCCCACGATGGAGATGCCTGCTGCGAGTAGCACGGCGCACGCAGCCAATGCCTGGCGGCTGCCGAGCGCCAGGTACGCCCATACGAAGAAGAGGGTCAACCAGTTGCTGTAAGTGCGGATCGCCTCTGCATGGGTGGTGGCGTCGCCCTGCAGCGCGAGCGCGAGTAGCGTGAGAGTGGCGACGCTTCCGACAACGAACCCCGCCACCTCGACGAAGCGCGCCATGCTCTTGACGGTCCAGATGAGGATGGCGCCCAGTAGGCTGATGCCAACGATGGCGTAACTAGCCTGCGGGTGCGAGGACGTGCGAGTGACCGCTGCCGCTATCAGCGAGTCTGCGGCGATCATCGTGAGGATGATGCCGTAAAACAGCCGCTTGTGACTGGCTAAACGCTGCTGTATGGCCCCGAGCGTGGCCCCGATCGGTTCGATCACATCTGCAACCCCCACTCCGAACACGCCTTCCTCAACGACGCACCCGGCCTGCGTAAGCGTCCCCCCGACGGACAAGGCGGCATGGCCCTGTTTGAGTCAAAACTCTACCCGTTCTGAAGCGCTTGTGGCTGTGCGCGAATGGCCACTGCCGGCTGTTCGACGCGAAGTCGACCGCAATGGGGGCGAACTCCAGCGGAACTTGACGCCCATCAAGGTGCGTGGAAGGCGCCAAGCGTACGGTCTAGCTACAGGCCAGGGCAAGCGCCCGGCCAGAAGGAGAGATCACATGAACAGCACCCTCACCCGTACCGTCCTGCGCGCAGAAGGCTTCTCTTGCCCATCATGCGTGACGAAGATCGAGAAGTCAGTCTCGCGCCTCCCCGGCGTTGACAGCGTGACCGTGCACTTCGCCTCTTCCCGCGTCGAGGTCATGCACGACCACACCAAGTCGAGCGTCAAAGACCTCGTAGACACCGTCGCCAAGGCTGGCTACCGCTCCAAGCCGGCTGCGTACTAAGGCCGGCCGTGATCGCTAACCGCTGGCTAGTACCTGCCGCAGCAGGGGCGCTGATCGTGGCGGCGTTCGGCGCTGGCGCCCTCGGCGGCGAAACCCTCAGGCGGATCCTGATGGTCGCGGCTGCGCTAGTTGCGGGAGCGCCGATCTTCAGGAACGCCGTCAGGGCGCTAATGGCGCGGGTGATCGGCATCGACCTGCTCGTCGCCACCGCCGCTGGCGGCGCATTGATCATCGGCGAGTACTGGGAGGCGGCGGCCGTCACCTTCCTCTTCGCGATCGGTCATGCCCTCGAGGCCGCGACCCTCAACCGCACCCGCTCCGCACTCGCTGCACTCGTCGAAGTAGCACCTGACGTTGCAGTGGTGGTTCGCGACAACGAGCAGGTAGAGGTGCCGGCCGGGGCCGTGGAGATCGGTGAGACGGTACTCGTCAAGAACGGCGCCAAGGTGCCGGTAGACGGCGTCGTGGTGGCCGGCAGCGGGGCACTGGACGAAGCGTCGATCACCGGGGAGTCGCTGCCCGTCGACAAGGTGGTTGGCAGCAAAGTGTTCGCCGGCACCGTCTCGAAAGGCGGTTTCCTACAAGTGCGCGCCGAGGGCGTCGGGGCCGACACGACCCTCGCGCGCATCATCCACCGCGTCGAGGAAGCGCAAGACGCCAAAGCCGCCACGCAGAAGTTCATGGACCGCTTCTCGGCCTGGTACACGCCAGGCATCATGGTCCTCGCGTTGGTGGCCGGCCTCATCAGCGGCGACGTCACGCTGGGCCTCACCCTGCTCGTCATCGGCTGCCCCGGTGCGCTCGTCATCTCCATCCCGGTGGCGGTCGTGGCTGGCATCGGCCGCGCCGCGCAGAGCGGCGTGCTCGTCAAGGGCGGAGAGTTCCTCGAGACCGCAGCGCGCGTGAATGCCGTTGCGCTGGACAAGACCGGCACCTTGACGCGCGGCAAGCCGCGCCTGACCGACGTGCTCGTGCTCGGGGAGGGCCACACCCGCACCAGCGTGCTGCGCTGGGCGGCGCTAGCCGAGGCAGGCTCGGAGCACCCGCTCGCGGCCCCGGTGCTGGCGGCTGCAACGCAAGAGGGGGCGTACGGCGGCGAGCTGCCGACGCACGCCGAGAGCGTCCCAGGCAAGGGCGTCAAGGCGGTCATCGGCAGTAACGCGGTGCTCGTTGGCAACCAGTCGCTCATGGAGGCGGAGGGACTGCACGACCCCGCCGCAGCAGCCGCCGCCGCACGGCTAGCCGCGGCCGGGCGCACGCCCATGCTGGTGGCCGTCGACAACACCGTGATCGGCGTGGTGGCGGTAGCCGACGAACTAAGGCCGGAAGCGAAGGAGCTCGTCAAGCAGTTGAGGCGCGCTGGCGTGCGCCACGTTGCCATGCTCACGGGCGACGCCCAGCCGGTTGCTAACGCCGTTGCGGCCAGCACGGGCATCACGGACGTCCGCGCGGGACTGCTGCCGGAGGAGAAGCTGGAGGCCATCGCCGAGTTGCGCGGCCGCGGCTACGTCGTGGCCATGGTTGGCGACGGCGTCAACGACGCCCCTGCCCTCGCAACCGCCGACGTCGGGGTCGCAATGGGTGCAGCCGGTTCTGCGGTGGCGGTCGAGACGGCCGACATCGCGCTCATGGCGGACGACCTGCGCAAGCTCCCGTACGCCATCGGCCTCGCCAAGCGCACGGTGAGGATCATGCGCCAGAACATCGTCGTGGCGCTTCTCACCGTCGGACTGCTCCTCGCAGGCGTGCTGTGGGGCGGAGTGACCATGGCCATCGGCATGCTCGTACACGAGGGGTCTGTGCTGCTCGTGATCGCCAACGCCATGCGCCTGCTCATCGCCCCTGCCACCCTGCAGCCCGCTGGCGCTAGGCGC
>JBIQMD010000086.1:0-6464 GCA_044463725.1 Truepera radiovictrix | reverse complement strand
GCGGGCTCGTCGGTCCAGCCGGCAGGAGCGTCGACCGTGAGGACGGTCTCGGCTGCGCCGTCGACGTAGTTCGTGGCGGCCACGCTCATGGTGAGCTCGGCCGGGCTGAGGAAGTTGTAGACGAGGTTCTCCGGGGTGACGCGCAGTGAGACATCAGGCAGAACGCCGATGATCTCACGCGAGTCGACCGTTACCTGGAACGGCACGCCGTCGACTTCGTAGCTGATGACACCGTAGACGTCGCCGTCCGCGTGGAACGGGCTGACGTTGCGGCGGTAGGGGTTGTAGTAGTCGGCGTCGGCCGGGACGGTGACGACGAAGACCTGCTTCGCGGTCTGGCCGTTGCTGAGGGTAGCTGGCTCGACGGCTTCCTTGGCTTCGACGGTCCAGCCGGCTGGGGCGACGACGTCGAAGGTGACGTTCTCGGCGTTGACGTTACCGCCGAGGTAGGCGCTGACGGTCACTTCGGTGCTGCCACCGCGCGTGAGTTCGGGGTTGGCTGCCACGACGCGCGTGACGAGCGAAAGGGCCTTGCGGCTGGCGGCCTGGAGTTCGACTTCCTTCTGTGCGAGGCGGAAGTCGATGTCGCTGGCGACGGCGGCGTCGACGTCGCTGACGGTGGCCAAGGTGGCGCGGGCAGCGCGCACGGTGGCGATCGCAACGGTGAGGTGGCCCTGCACGGCGGAGAAGTCGGGGAACGCGGCTAGGGCGCGGTCGATGGCGGCCTGGCTGTCGGTCAGGAGACCGGCAACGGTGGCGTTGGAAACGTTGGCGGCGAGGTCGCCGACGGTGTACGGGATGCCCGCGAAGAGCGAGGTGTCGGTCTCGACGTCGGTCACGAACGACTGGACGAGGTGTAGGTTCGAGTTGCTGGCGCGCTCATCGGCCCAGCTGCCCATGTCCTGGCTGCGGTGGTAGGCGCGAGACTGCTGGCCGAGCTGTTCGTAGGTGGCGCCGAAGAACTGGTCGTAGCCGCCGGTTGGGATGGTGAGGGTCGCTTCGAGTTCGAAGTCGGCCTGGCCACTGCCCTTGCCGCTAGGCAGGTAGAACTTGGCGGCCTGCCAAGGCTCGAGACCCATCTCGAAGTGCTCGGGGAAGGCGTTGGGGTCGGCGGCCAGCGCGAACGCGGTCTCGGCGGCGTACGCCATGGCGCGGTGGTTGCCGTGCTGCCCGAAGACGTTCTGGAAGTTGGTGAAGATGACGTCAGGGCGGCTCTGGCGGATGGCGCGGACGAGCTTCTCCATCATCACGTCCTCGCCCCAGATCTCGAGCGTCTCGACGGCGGACTTGGAGAAACGGAAGTCGTAGATGGGGTCGTCGAAGCTCTCGCTGAGGAAGAAGAGTTCGACGTTGAAGGCGGCGCTTGCCTCTTCCATCTCGCGGCTGCGGAGCACGCCAAGGGCCTGGCGGTACTCGGTGCCGATGGAGTTCTGGCCACCCTCACCGCGGTTGGCGGTGACGGTGATGCTGCGTACGCCCATGCCGCGCGAGAGGAGCGCGATCTGGCTCGAACGCTCGTCGTCCGGGTGCGCGCCGACGGTCATGAACGACGCGACTGACTTCAGGGGGGTGAGGGCTTCGTAGAGCTCGACGATGCCGCGGTGCATTTCCTGTTCGGGCACGCGTGCGTCGGTACGGCTCTGTGCTGACGCTGCCGCGATGGCTAGGGCCAACAGCGAGACGATTACCGTGCGCAGGAAGGATGAGTATGAACGCTTGGGCTTGTTGTGCATCTAGTCTGTGCCTCCAGGTGGGGCGTTGAACGTGGGCCTGTGACGCGCGTTGGCGGCTGGCCTAGCGGGTCTATCGACGGAGCATG
This sequence comes from Truepera radiovictrix, assembly GCA_044463725.1. Lineage (GTDB taxonomy): Bacteria > Deinococcota > Deinococci > Deinococcales > Trueperaceae > JAAYYF01. Next base: position 4,645 of record JBIQMD010000086.1, on the reverse strand, counting down.
GACGTTGCTTCTCGGTCCCTGAACAATCACCTCCACGGCTTCGGCTGGCTAGCACCGGTAGCAAAGCAGATCGTTGCGGTCGAACAGGAAAGGGGCTAGTTAACCCCTTTGGCAATGGGCTTTGTAAACTACCTACGAAAGGCAGCGTATGTCAGCGTTCGCGGCCTTGTCAACCGTATGTCAGGTGAGTGGTACACAGGTGCGCAACGCTCTCGCAAGCGGCCATCAACAGCGCACGGGCAGCTCCAACAGGGTGAAGGAATCTTCCAGCTGGTCTATTGCGAGGTGCGCCACACCGCGCAGCGCCGCCTCCGAACCGAGCGCCACCGGCACGACCTCGAGCGGCAACGGCGGGCTCAAGCGTTCGCGCAACTCACGTACTAGCTCGTGCTCGACGTCGGCAGGCCACGACACCACCAGCAACTCAGGGTCAAGCAAGCAGACGGCGTTCTGCAGCACTACGGCCAGGTCCGTCGCTAGCTCTGCGAACGCCCGCCGTGCCGCGCTCGTGGTCAACGTCACACGGCCATCAACGACGACCTGCGACCTCAACGCCTGGAAGTGCGCCTCCAGTTGGCCTGGCTGGTTGAGGCTCGGGTTAGTCAGTCGATCTACCTGGCCTACTGCGCCGTAACCGATCTCCCCTGCCGCCGAGTGGCTGCCGCGGTAGATGCGCCCGTCGAGGGCGACGCCCATCCCAACACCCGTAGTCAAGGCGAGGAAGAGTGCGCTCGAGCGGCCAGCCACCGCCCCGAAACGGAGCTCGGCCGTCGCCAAGGCGTTCACGTCGTTCTCGAGCGTGACGGCGTAACCAAACTTCTCCTCGAGCACGGCCCCAAGGGGATAATCGTGCCAGCCGAGGGCCGGGGCGTACCGTACTCTGCTCGCCCGAGCCGCCACCACACCTGGCAATGCCACCGCCAGCCGACCGATGGCGTATTCCGCCGACCACGAGTCGAGCACCCCGCCGAGCCAGCGGAACAGCTCGCCCTTGTCCGCCGCCAGGACGTCAGGCGCCGAGTTGCGTGCGAGCGCGCGCCCAGCCAAGTCGAATAGCGCGGCGCGCGGATTGGCCTCGGAGAGGTCAACCGCTACGGCGCACGCCGCCGCGGCGTTGAAGTCGATGAGTTGCGCTGGGCGCCCGCCCCGCGCCGTGCTGTGTCCGACCTGTTTGCAGATGCCCAACTGGGCGAACTCTTGGAGGATGGTCCCGACCGTCGGGTGGCTGAGGCCAGTCGCTTGGCAGAGGTCGTGGCGCGAGAGCGCCTCGCCGTGCCTCTCGAGGAGGCAGTGGTAGATGGCGCGGCGATTACCCTCGCGCACACCCTCCCTGTCCCTGTTCAGTTGCACCTACGCCCCCTAAGCGCCTTACGACATTCGTGTGTAGCAGAGATACCGCGCTTGGTTCGGCATGTCAAACGCCGCGCCCGCTCAACGCACGAGTCCATGCATGGCCCACTCCTTGAAAAGCAGTGCCTCGACGTCGTCATCCGACCGCGCCTGCAACCAGGTACCGCCGTAGCGCAAGAAGAGCGACTTGAGGTCGGCTTGCCAACGCTCCAGGTTCCGCGCGTAGGTCTCCCGCGCGGCATCCGTCAGGGCGATGTTCAGCTCCGCGCCCGTCTCCGCATCCTGCAGGGTGAGGGTGCCGCTCCCCAAGCTGGACGGGTCCAGTTCCGCTGCGGAGCAGACCTGCACGCCGACGACCTCCTGCTTGGCCGCCCGCAGGATCCCCAAACCCGTCTCCGGCGAGGCGAACAACCAATCGCTAATCACGACGCATAGGCCTGGGCGAGGAAGGCGCGCGGCGAGGGCCTTGGCGGCGTGCTCGAAGTCGACGGCGCCGCGCGCCTCCAACCCTGCCAACCAGTCGAACAGCGGTGGCGCGGCGCGGACGCTGCCGCCACGCGGGCTCCACTGCAGGCCGCGGCCAGTGAAGGCGGCGAGCCGCACGCGGTCGCTGCCAGCCAACGCAACGTACGCGAGGGCCGCCGCCACGCGCCGCGCCAGCAACGACTTCTCCGGGTCGCCGTGCGCCATGGAGGCGCTCATGTCCACCACCACGGTCACGGCCAGCTGCTCTAGAACGTCTCCCTCACGCACGAACAGCTCCCCGGACCGCGCCTCGATGAACGGGTCTACGCGCCTTAGGTCGTCGCCCGGCTGGTAGGCGCGGTGCTCGGCGAACTCGAGGCCGGGGCCTAGCGTGCTCGAACGGTGCTCACCCACGCCGCCGAAGGTCGCGGCGCGCGGAGCGCTGAGGCGCCTGCGCGTGAGGCGCTGCAGTAGTCGTGGCGCAGGGGTGACGTCCACTGCCCTACTTGGCGATCACGTAACGCTCGAATACCTGCTCGAGCAACCGCTCTGCGTTCACGTTCGGGTCTGCTTCACCCTCGAAGTTCAACTGGAAGCGGTGGCGCAGAGTGGGCCGCAGCATGGCGCGCAGGTCCTCGAAGCTGACGTTGTAGCGCCCCCGCAGCAAGGCGTGCGCCTTGGAAGCCAGCAGCAGCGACTGCCCTCCGCGCGGGCTGACACCGAAGCGCACGTAGCGCTTCACCTCGGTGCTGGCGGTCTCCCCCTCAGGGTGGGTGGCGAGCAGGAAGCGCGCGACTCCGCGCCGCACGTGCGCGGCAACAGGCACGTCACGAACGAGCCGTTGCAGGCCCAAGATGTCCTCGGCGTCGAGCACGTGCTCGGGCGTTGCGAGGCCCTTGCCGGTGGTCTGGTCGAGGATGGCGTCCATCACGTCTTCGGTTGGCAGTGGCATGACGATCTTGACGAGGAAGCGGTCGAGCTGCGCCTCTGGCAGCAAGTAGGTGCCTTCGAGCTCGATGGGGTTCTGCGTCGCAAGCACGAAGAACGGGCGCGGCAGCGGCCAGGTGCGACCAGCGGCCGTTACGGTGTGCTCCTGCATGGCCTCCAAGAGTGCGGACTGGGTCTTGGGCGTGGCGCGGTTGATCTCGTCTGCCAACAGCAGCTGCGTGAAGATGGGGCCAGGTTGGAACTCGAGGCGCCCACTCCCCTGCTCGTCGCGCAGGAGCACCATGGTGCCCGTAACGTCAGCCGGCATGAGGTCCGGCGTGAACTGCACGCGCGCGAACTGCAAGCCAGCTGCCACGGACACGGTGCGCACCAACAGCGTCTTACCAAGCCCGGGCGCCCCCTCCAGGAGCACGTGACCGCCTGCGACTAGCCCGATGAGGAGCTGGTCAACGACTTCTTCCTGCCCGAGCATCACGCGGCCGATCTCGTGGCGCAGACGCTGCAGCCCCGCCAGGGCCTTGTCGAGGGCGCCTCGGTCTACGTTGGGGGTGGCGCTAACTTCAGTTGGCAATTACATCAGTCCTTCCGGGTTCGCGGGAACGGGTTCGCTGAAGCGGGTTCGCAGATATCAGGTCGGGGGCATAACGGCCCGTGAGTTCGAGCAGCAGCACCAATAGCGCCAAGGCGGTCAGCCACGGCCACGCTGGCGCGCGCTGCCAGTGCCAACGAGCAACTTGGCCGACGGCTGCAAGGCTCGCCAGTTCGCCTCCGCCAGTGGCCCTGGCCAGGGCGGGCAACAGCGTGGCGTTCGTCAACCCGCGGTCGAGCACTGCCGGGTACGGCACGGACAGCGTGGCGCTGACGCCGCCCGCCGCAACCGAGTAGTCGCCGACCATATCTAGTAGTGCCGTGGTCACGTAGCGCTCTGGGCCGACGGCGCGGGCGTCGAGCACGGTGACGGTGCCGTATGGGTCCTTTAGCACCACTTCTGACGCGGCGGCCTCGACCGTTAGCACGTCGCCGTTGCGCGTCAGTTGGAGAGTCGGACCCGCCGTCGTTGGAGCCACGGTCAGTTGCCTGAGCAGGTGCGCCCACAACTGCGGGTACCCCTCCTCGCCAAGCCACGAGCTCGTCCAGGAGCCGGCGGCGTGTGTCGTGAACGCCACGACCTCTCCCGCCCCGTGATGCCAACTCGCGAGCAGCGGCATTACCTCCCCCTCGTCGTTGGTAACGGACAGGTGCAGCGTGGCGTCCGGCTTCACGGAGGTTGGCACGAAGCCAGCTACTGGCGGCAGTTCGTCTGGCCATGCGCGCAGGAACGCCGCCCGCCGGTCGTGCCAGGCCGGCACCGTGTTGCGCTCTTCCGTCAGCTCGCCCGCCTGCAAGAGGACCTCGTGAGCCATGATGCTCGGCAGCGCCGCGAAATCCGGGCTCGAGTGGAAGGTGCCGCCGCCGAGGCGGGCCACTTCACGCAACTGCTCACCGTCGGCTTCCGGCCCGATGGCGATCGTGGACACCGTGATGTTGCGCTCCCGCATGAGCGCGAGAATGCCCTCGAAGTCGCCTGGCAACGAGAGGCCGTCGCTCATGACGATGGCCGTTGCTTCGGCAGCTCCGGCGTCGGCGAGCTCCTCGTAGGCCGCCACGAGCGCCGGGTAGAGGTTCGTGCCGCCACGCGGTTCCAGCTCGAGGATGGCTCTAGTGAAGGCCTCGTCGTCTTCGGCCAGCCCGAGCGGCACGAGCGTCCGCGCCGTCGAGTCGTACACGATCAGGCTGCTGCGCGCGCCCTCGGGCAGCAACTCGTTGGCGCGCAAGGCGGCAACCTTGGCGATGTCGAGGCGCACCTCGTCGCCCGCGTACTGCCGCATGCTGTTCGAGCGGT
>JBIQMD010000085.1:0-6490 GCA_044463725.1 Truepera radiovictrix | reverse complement strand
CGCTTCGCTCCGTACCTGTAACCGCCTCGTTGTGGGCAAACCCGGCGCCCATGACGTGCGCGGCGGGTCATGATCGCACCGTGAGATGGCGGTTCTTGGTGGTTGCGGTGCTGTTGGGCTCGGGGTCGGTGGCCCTCGCCCAGTGCTCGCGCGGTCCCAAGACTGCCGAGGTGACGCTGCCCGGGTTGTTCGCCGTCTACTACCAGCAGTTCCGCTCCGACGCCGCGCTAGATACCGCCGAGTTCTACGGCGGCGTGTGCGTAGCCGCCGTTGGCGGCGAGTGGACCATCATCGCAGAACGCGTCAAGCTCGCTAACCTCAGCACGGACATCTTCCTGGAGGCCCCGAAGCCGACCCTCTACCTGGAGGGCTGGCGGATCGCGGGCGACGTTCTGGTGGCCAACGCGCATCACCTGGTGCTCACGGCTGCGGTGCTCACGGGCCCTGACGTGAGTGGCCGCGCCGCCGAGTTGGAGGTGGACGTGGCCAGTGGCGCCTTCACCCTCACCGACTTGTCGTTGAGCGGCACGGCGTTCGAGGTCGTTGGCGCGTTGGCCACCCTGCAGGGCGACGTGCTGCGGGTTGAGGGCGCCGAGGTGACGACCTGCATCGGAGTCGAGCCTGCGCCACTGGCCATCGAGGGGAACGTGGCGCTGGTGGCGTTGAACTCGCGCGAGGTGAAGCTGGGCGGCGGGGTGCTGCGCATCGGCAGCCTGCGGGTGCCGCTGCGTGAGGACCTCACGCTTTCCGACAAGACGCTCTCCGAGCTGCAGTTCCCCGTGAAGGTGGCGGTGGTCGAGGCCAGCCCCGCCACCGCGGTGCCGACGCCTGGCGCCGGCCTGAGTGTGCGCGTGGTTGGCATCCCGCTGGCTGACGACGTGACCCTCGAAGTCGGTGCCACCGGACTAGACCCAGAAGAGCCGCTGCTGCCGGTAGCTCTGGTGAGGGCGTCCTCTGAGGTGCGCGCCGCTGTGACGAGCTCTGCGACTTTCGGGTTGGAGGCCGGCGCGCCGTACCTGGACTTCGGCCTAAGCGTGCCCGTCGCCCCGTGGTTGAAGGCGGGGTTGACCGCCCGCAGCGGCGCGGCGCCGGCGCGGCGTGCGCGGCACGAGGGGCGCATGGCGCTCGAGGCGAGTGCGCCCATGCCGTTCGTGAACGGCGGCGTGGTGGGGGAGGTGTTCGCTGCTGCCACCGCCATCACGGCTAATGCCGCGAGTGCCCAGCCAGACGTTGCCGGCCCGCGCTTGGGCGCCAGCATCACCGCCACGGCGGCCACGCCTGCGCTTGGCGCGCTAGGCGCGCTCGCGTTGACGAGCCGCTTCCAGGTGACGCATTACCCGAGCACCTGGGGCGCCATGGCGCCCGCTGGCGCGGTTACGCAGTGGGGCGTGCGCTTGGCGCCCACCTGGCGGCTAGCGTCTGGCCCCGTTTCGCTGTCGTTGGGTTACGACGCGCGCTTCACGAACGCCGCGTCGCCGTTCGGCAGTGCGGTCGATGGGCTCACGCCCCTGCAGCGCGCCACCGGCAGCCTTAGCGTTGCCGGCGCCATCGGGGGTGGCTTCAGCGGCAGGATCGGCGTTAGCGCAACCTACGACGCCTTCGCAACCCCCGCCCTAGCGGCGGGCTTCAAGCGCTTGCGGGCCGACGGTACCCTCGCGCTGGACGCCGCCCCTTGGACGGTCACGCTTACGACGAGCTTCGAGGCCGCCGGGTTGATCAACGCTTTGCCTGACGTGCCCGCGTTCGTGTCGGTCGACCTGGCGGCGCAGCGTTACGGCTGGCCGCTGATCGGCACGCACGTGCCGTACGGGTCGTTCGAGTTCGGCGTCGGGGCGGAGTACGACTTGCTGGCAGGCAGCCTCACGGAGCTGGAGGCGCGCCTCGGCGTGCCGGTGGCGTTCGACACGCTAGAGTTGCGGCCGTTCGTGGCGGTGGACGTTGCGCGGCTGCTGGTCGGCGGCGCGCCTTACTTGAGCGGTTACGGCCTCGACCTCACGTTCGTAACGTGCTGCGGTTCGCTGACGGTTGGCGCCATCAACGACCGAGGCGACTGGGGCGCCTCCGTGGCGGTCAACCTGGAGCGGCGGCCTGGCGCTAGTGGCGGAGTGAGCGCCGCCACGCTCCCTGCGCCCGTCGTGGGCGAGCTGGCAGGGGAGGGCAACGACGCGGAGCCGGGTATCATGCCCAGCACGCCATGAGGCCGCCTTTGATCACGAAGATCGACCGTTACCTGTTGAGGGAGAGCCTGCCGCCTTTCCTTTTCGGCTTGTTGCTGTACTCGAGCTTGGCGGTCGTGAGCGTTACCATCCCGCGCTTGCAGTGGGTGGTCGGCGCGCCGGTGCTAGAGCTGGGCGCGTGGCTGCTCGTGCAGTTGCCGCAGGCGATGGTGCAGACGTTCCCCATCGCCCTGGTGCTGGCCGTGCTGCTGGCTTTCGGGCGCTTGGCGAGCGAGAACGAGCTGTTGGCGCTGCAGGCTGGCGCGGTGCCCGTGCGCCGCACGGCCGGCGTGTTCGTGGTGCTCGGCCTGGTTAGTGCACTGACCGTTCTAGCCATCAATCAGTGGGTCTTGCCCGTCACGAACACCCTCGTGACGAAGTACTACTGGCAACTCACAGCCGGACAGACCGGTCTATTCCGCCTGGCGCAACAGTCATTGCCGGTCGATGATTTCACGCTGCACTTCGAGAAGGCCTCGGACCGCGGCAACCTGATGGAGAACGTGAGGATCGAGCGCTGGGACGGCGAGGTGCTGACCTTGCTGCGCGCCAAGGAGGCGCGGTTCGTGGGCGTCGACCTGGTCCTCACGGGCTACAGGATCGACTCCCTCGACCTGAGTGCGCTCGACGGCCCAACTACCGACCCGGCGGCGGCCTTGGCGCGGCTGATCCGCTTGCGCAACGTGCCGCCGGATGACGCGGCCCCGTTGACCATCACTACCAGCGTCACGCTCGAGGAGATCATCACGCGCTTCGGGAGCGGCGGCTTCGAGGACGACCGTTCGATAACGCAGTTGTGGCAAGACTCGGCGAGGGTAGGCGCCTCGGCAACCGACAGGCGCCAAGCGTCCGCGTTGATGCACCGCAAGCTAGCCGAGCCGTTCACGAACCTGGCGCTACTGTTGGTGGCGGTGCCGCTGAGCCTCACGTACGCCCGCACGCGCGGCGTTGCTTTCGGCCTCAGCCTGGTGGTCACGCTCGTCTGGTACTTGTTCTACACGTTCGGCTTGCTGTTCGCCCAGACGGGGCAGCTGCCCGTGTGGCTTGGGGCTTGGCTTGGGAACATGGTGTTCGCTGCGCTTGGGTTGGTGTTGCTGGCGCGGCGGGCGCGGTGATTCTGCGGGGGTCCGGGCGCGGGCTGGGGGTAGCCCAGCGTGGCGGGGTCGTTCTTGAACGCGTTGAGTTGAGTCTAGGAAATGGACCAAGACTTTACTAAGGCGCCCCATAGTTCACTTTGACGCGGAAATGTAACTCTCTTTGATGTCGTGTTTACTGCCTCACGCGCGGCGCCGAGGCCAGCGCAGGGGGTTACCAGTCGTCCAGGTACTGCTCTGCAAGCAACTTGGGCAAGTCGCGCCGCGCATGCAGGAAGTCGGTTATCACGACCTCGGAACCCAGTTCGACAAAGATCACTAGATGGCTCCCGAAGCGGGCGAACCTGAGGTCGGGGCTGACGCCGGCGCTCAAGTGATCGCGGCAGCTCCTTGTGTGCGCTCTACCTTCCGCTAGGTCTTGGCAAAGCGCGATCAGATCGAGTTCATAAGCTTTGGCCTGGTTTGGGCCGAACACTTGGGCCGTCCAGTTGGCGATTTCGACGAGCGAGGCCTCAGCCTGCAGTGTCAAGCGCCACGTCTTGGCCACCTATCGCTCAGGTGTTGCTGTGGCGAAGGCTCGACGTACCGCCTCCAGGCCGGACCCAGCCGCGAGTAGCCCGGTCAATGCCTGCTTATGGCCGTGCTCTAGGCGTTGTCGGAGGACGGCGGCCGTCGCTTCCTCGCGCTCAAGGAGCCTCAAGCCTGCACGAATGGCTTCGCTGGCGTTCTGATATTGCCCTGATGACACAAGGCGGTCGATTAGCTCCGACTGTGAGTCCGTCAGGACGACGTTTCTGGTAGGCATCGTTCCCTCCTGAATGCTGTGGCATATTATGCCATCAATCTTGGGCCGTAGGGAACGACCCGCCCGCGCGCCCCCAAAACCCCGTCCAGGTCGGCCAGAACGCCCGGCACGACCCCCTGGTAATGGTATTCTCCACAGTCTGATGCCCACCGCGGTCCCGCAGAGCCTCCTCAATGCCACGAGTTACTTGGCGCCAGCAGACGCCGCCAAGTTGGCGGAGGCGTACGAGTTCGCCGAGGAGATGCACCGCGGCATGCTGCGGCGCTCCGGCGAGCCGTTCGTCATCCACCCGGTCGCGGTCACCGAGATCCTCGCGGAGATGCACTTAGACAGCGCCGCGCTCATGGCGGGCCTGCTGCACGACACGGTGGAGGACACCCCCGCCACCTTCGAGCAGGTCGAGGCCAAGTTCGGTGAGACGGTGAGGCGCATCGTCGAGGGCGAGACGAAGATCAGCAAGCTGGCGGTGCGCGTGTACGAGAACGAGCAGGCGGAGAACCTCCGCCAGATGCTCCTCGCCATGACCACCGACGTGCGCATCATCCTCGTCAAGCTGGCCGACAGGCTGCACAACATGCGCACGCTGCGGTTCATGCCGCCGCACAAGCAGTTGAGCATCTCCGAGGAGACGCTCGAGATCTTCGCGCCGCTCGCGCACCGGCTCGGCATCAACCACATCAAGAACGAGCTCGAGGACATCGCTTTCAGGTACCTCGAGCCCGAGCGTTACCTGCAACTGCAGAGCCAAGTGCGCATGCGACAGTCGGAGCGCGAGGCGTACGTCAAGAAGAGCATCAAGCTGCTGGAGGGCCGCCTGGTGCACGAGGGGCTCACGTTCGAGCTGTCCGGCCGCAGCAAGCACCTGTACAGCATCCACAGGAAGATGCAGCGCGACCACCGCAACCTCGACCAGATCTTCGACCTCATGGCCATCAGGGCCATCCTCGACCCGGAAGCCGGCCCGAACGGCATGGTCAGCGACGACGCCGAGAAGGCCGTGTGCTACCGCGCCCTCGGCATCGTGCACTCGCTGTGGACGCCTATTCCTGGGCGCTTCAAGGACTACGTGGCGGTGCCGAAGCCGAACGGCTACCAGAGCCTGCACACCACCGTCATCGGCCTCCTTGGCCAGCCGATCGAGGTGCAGATCCGCACGCGGCGCATGCACGAGGTGGCCGAGTTCGGGGTGGCGGCGCACTGGGCCTACAAGGAAGGCGTCACTGACGTGGAGGAGGTGCAGCGCCGCCTCGACTGGATGAAGCAGCTCCTCGACGTGGACACCAGCTCCGAAGACGCCGGGGCGTTCCTCGACGCCGTGAAGACCGACATCTTCAGCGAGCGCGTGCTGGTGTTCACGCCAGCAGGTGATGTGGTGAACCTGCCGCGCGGCTCGACGCCCATCGACTTCGCGTACCACGTGCACACCGAGGTGGGGCACAGGTGCATCGGCGCGCGCGTGAACGGCGAGATCGTGCCCCTCAACCATGAGCTGGCCACCGGCGACCGCGTCGAGGTCCTCACGAACCGCTCCAGCCAGTACGGGCCGAGCGCCGACTGGTTGAACATCGTAGTCACACGTGGCGCCAAGCAGAAGATCAAGCACTACTTCAGGGCGCAGGCCAGGCAGATGCAGTTGGAGAGCGGCAAACGCTCCCTCGAGCGCGCCCTGAGGCGCCGCAGTCTGCCCGTAGCCAAGCTCATGAGCCGCGCCAAGCTCGAAGAGGTGGCCAAGAAGCTCCTCAACGTCGACAACACGGAGGAGCTGCTTCTGGCCCTCGAGTCGGGCCGCTTGTCCGCCAAGCACGTGGTCGAGGCGCTGGTGCCGGACCTCGTCAAGGAACGCCGCCCGTCGCCCGTTACGGAGGCCCCGCGCAAGAGCGTGAGCGGCGTGTACGTGGACGGGCTAGACGCCCCCGCCAACCTGGCGCGCTGCTGCAGCCCGGTGAGGGGCGACGACGTCATCGGTTACATAACCCGCGGCCGCGGCATCAGCGTTCACCGCGTCGATTGCCCGAACGTCAAGCACCTCATGCTCACCGACCACGACCGCTTCGTGCAGGTCATGTGGGACGCGCCGGCGGGGGAGGTGTTCGCCGTCGACTTCGAGGTCATCGGCATGGACCGCCCCGGCCTGCTGAAGGACGTGCTTGACGTGATAAGTGGCATGAACAAGAGCGCCAACCGCGTGGCGGCAGACGTGCAGGGCGCCATGCGCGCGCGCATCATGTTCCGGGTGGACGTCAAGGACCAAGCCGAGATCGAGTTCATCAAGGAGGGCGTGGCGCGCATTGCCGACGTCACGCGGGTGTACCGCAGCAAGCCGGGCCTGAAGGCGTGAGGCAGGTTCGCTGTTGTTTCGTGTTCGCGCCCGCACC
>JBIQMD010000084.1:0-6520 GCA_044463725.1 Truepera radiovictrix | reverse complement strand
CTCCGGCCTCCGCACCCAACTCTGCGACCCTGAAGTGCGGGACGGGGTAACCCTCGAGGTAGTGCTCCGCGGCACCACGGACCTTGGAGAGGTAGTACTCCCCTACTTCGGCTATGCCGCCGCCGATCACGAAGCTCTCAGGGTCGATGATCTTGACTAGGTTAGCGAGCCCAACGCCAACGAACAGCGCAGAGTTCTCGACGATGCCGAGCGCCTTCATCTCGCCAAGCCTTGCGCGCCTGAAGAGCTCGCGGGTGTCCATCTCCACCCCGTAAGCGTAGCTGGCGTCTCGCGCCATGGAGCGGCCAGCAGCGATGGCCTCGAGGCTGCCCGTGTGCCCGTCGCCGCCCATCGGTCCTCCGAGGAGCATCGTCATGTGCCCTATCTCGCCTGCTAGGCTGTTCGCGCCGCGCACGACCTGGTCGCCGATGAAGATCCCGCCGCCGATGCCGGTCGAGATGGTGACGTAGATGCTGGAAACGAACCCACGCGCAGCGCCGTAGCGGTGCTCGGCGTATCCTGCGGCGTTGGCGTCGTTCTCGAGCACTACCGGTAGCTCGAGCGCCCGCTCGAGCTCGGCGACCAGCGGGGCGTTGTGCATGCCAGCGATGTTGGGTGCGAAGAGAATCTCCCGGCGCGCCTTGTCCATCGGGCCGGGCGAACCGATGCCGACCCCCGCAACCGCGTGGCCGCGGCCAAGCAACTCTCTTGACGTGCCGACTAGCGCCCCGACGACGTCGGCGAAACCCGTCTGCGGCGTGTCGACCCTAACGGAGTCAAGGACCTTGCCATCCTCGACTACTGCGGCGAGGATCTTCGTTCCACCAAGATCTAGCCCTAACGTAACCATTCAGTTCTCCTCGTCGACGCGGCCTGCCAGTGCGGCCAGCGTGGCGTTGGCGATCATGAGTTCCTCGTCCGTCTTGACGACCACAACCGCCACTTCTGCCCCAGCTGGCGAGATGACTTCTGCTGCGCGCGCGTTGCGTTCCGTGTCAACAGTAATGCCCATGAAGCCGAGCCCCTCTAGGCTAGCCGCGCGCGCCCATGCCGAGTTCTCGCCGATGCCACCGGTGAACACGACGGCGTCCAGCCCGCCCATGGCGGCCGCGTAAGCGCCGACGGTCTTGCGCACGCGGTAGGCGAAGACCTCCAGCGCGGCCGTAGCGCCAGCTGAGCCAGCGGCGGCGGCGGCCGTGACGTCGCGCAGGTCGTTGGAGACGCCAGACATGCCCTTGAGGCCCGCGCCCTTGTTGAGGAGCGCGTCGACCTCGTCTACGCTCATTCCTCCGCGCATCAGGTGCAGGATCACCCCTGGATCGATGTCACCACTCCGCGTACCCATCAAGAGGCCCTCCATCGGCGTGAAGCCCATGGTCGTGTCGATCGACACGCCACGGTCGACGGCGGCAGCGCTCGCCCCGTTGCCTAGGTGAAGGGTGACGAGCTTGAGCTCGTCGCGGCGTTTGCCGATGATCTCGGCGGCGCGGCGCGACACGTAATCGTGGCTGGGACCGTGGAAGCCATAACGCCGCACGCCGCCTTCGGTGGCGTACGCGAGCGGCAGGCCGTAGAGGTAAGCGCGGCGCGGCAGGTTGGCGTGAAACGCCGTGTCGAACACGGCAACGTGCTTCACGGCCGGCATGGCGCGTAGCGCGGCCCTCAACGCGGCCAAGTTGCCTGGGTTGTGCAGCGGGGCGAGCGCAGCTAGCTGCTCGATCCCCGCCTCGACCGTAGGCGTCACGACAGTGGCGCGCACGAACTGGGTGCCGCCGTGCACCACGCGGTGCCCAACCGCGCTTGGAGCGAAGCCAGGTACGTGCCTCTCGAAGGCCGCTAGTGCGAACTCGAACGCCTGATCGTGGCGCTCAAGGCGCGGGCGCTCCAGGAGCGTGAACGACGCCTTAGCCGTGCTTGGCCCGCCGATGCGCTCGACGAGCAACGACTCGCCGGAGGGTAGGAGCTTCATCTTGAGGCTCGAGCTCCCGGCGTTCACGACCAGCACCTGCGCGCTGGCCTCGGAGCGCGTCACGCAGCACCCCCCGCGTTTGGGGCCGTGCCGAGGTCGGCGATGAGCCGCGGGCGGAAGTGCAACGCGTCGGCCGCCACGAAGTGGACGGCAACGCTATCCAACCGCTTGAGGATGCCATCTTGTTCGTCGCCGTGTACGTGGCCGAACACGAGCGCGTCCGGGTGAGCCGCCTCGATGAGGCGGGTAAGCTCGTTCGCCTCGAGCCGCGAATTGGTGGGAGGGAAGTGCAACATGACCACGCGGAATCGCCCTTCTAGCTTGGCGGCGTGTGTCAACGACAGCCGCAACCTTTCGACCTCGCGCTCGTAGATCTTGGCGTCGACGTCACTGAACGCGTGGCTACCCGGGCAGACCCAACCGCGCGTGCCCGCGATGACCACCCCATCGACCTCCACTGCGTCGTTCTGCAGTGCCCACATGCCAGGAGGCAGGGCGGCGCGAAGGCGGCTGATGGACGGCCACCAGTAGTCGTGGTTGCCACGCAGGAGTACCTTCTTGCCTGGCAGGGCCGCGATGTCCTCGAGGTCGAGTAGCGCATCGTCGAGGCGCATGGCCCAGGAGATGTCGCCAGGGACCAGCACCAGGTCGTCATCCGTCACGGTCTCACGCCAGCCGTCGAAGAACGCCTGAGGGTGTCCGGCCCAACCGGCGCCGAACACGTCCATCGGTTTGGCCTGAGCGCGAGATAGATGAGGGTCGGCGATCGCGAACAGGCGCATCAAGTGCTCAGTCTACCCGTGACCGCGGCGCGAGCGGCATAGGCCTCGATGGCGGCCGCCCCAGGGCAGCCGCCGGCTAATCCCAAGCCTGGCTGCTGCGCTGCACGCTGTTCGTCACCTTGGCAAGCGCGTCAGCTGCGCGCCGACCGTTCATGGGGTTGCGCCACTCCGGCGCCACTTCGAGCAGCGGAGCCAGCACGAACGCCCGCTCTTCGATGCGCGGGTGCGGCAGCCGCGGCGGCCCGACCAAGCGCACTGCCCCGGCGACGTCAAGCAGATCGAGATCGATGCGCCTGGCGCCCCAGCGCTCCTGCCGCACGCGTCCGAGGCGCTCTTCGATGGCAAGGAGTTCCGCGAGCAGCTCGGTCTCGCGGCCAAGCCAGTGGTAGGCGGCGAGAGCAACGACGGCGTTGACGTAAGGCGGCTGACCGGGCGGTCCGCCTAGCGCAGCGCTGTCGTAGAGATGCGAGCGGGCGACCACAGGAGCGAGCAGTTCTAGCTGGGCGAGCGCAGCGCGTAGTTGCGCGACCGGGTCTCCTAGGTTGGCGCCCAATGCCACGAACGTCAGCGGGGTCGGGTCGGCTGTCACGCCAGCCGGCCGGAGAGCCCGTGCGTGGCGCGGCGCTCCCTCGTCACTTCTACGTAAACGTCGCGGAAAACGCCCGGCAGCGGTGCATGCGGCTTGTGCACCCGCACACAAACGGCATCGACGAGAACCTCCTCTGCGAGGACGAGCTGGACGATGTGGTTCGCGAGCGCCTCGATTAGCCGGTAACGCGGGCCAGTTACTGCGCTTTCGACGAGGCGGTAGACGCGGCCGTAGTCGACGGTCTCCTTGATGGAGTCGGCGGCAGTAAGGGCGAGGGTCAACTCGACGTCGACTATGAAGCGAGCTCCTAGCCTACCCTCCTCCTCGTAAACGCCGTGGTAGCCGAAGAACTCGAGCCCGCTTAGGACGATTCTGTCGTGGCCACGCGCGCGCGTGAGGTGGTCGCTCATTCACCGGCCTCCATCTCACTGGCAATGGCGCCCCATACCGCCAGCGCCTGAGCGTGCGCCGCAACGTCGTGAACGCGCAGGAGTGCTGCCCCGCCTGCCGCGGCCCACAGGTGCCCGGCCAGCGTGCCAGGCAGGCGGGCAAGCGGGTCCGTCTCGCCGCTCAGCCGCCCGATGAAGCCTTTGCGAGACACGCCGACCATTACGGGGTAGCCGAGGCTAGCCAAGCGCTTGGTGGCCCGCAGCAGCGCCAGGTTGTGATGCACGTTCTTGCCGAAGCCTATGCCGGGGTCAAGCACCACGTCGCGCACGCCAGCCGCTGCCGCCGCTCGGGCCTGGCGCAGGAGGAACTCCTCCACCTCGGAGACCACGTCCGTGTAACTGGGTGCGTCCTGCATGGTGGTTGGCTCGCCCTGCATGTGCATGATGATCGCCGGTGCGCCTGCCGCCGCGCACGCTGCGCGCATGGCGGCGTCTTGCAGCCCGCCGACGTCGTTGATGAGCGCCGCGCCGGCATCGAGCGCAGCGGCGGCCACTGCCGGCTTGCGCGTGTCTACGCTCACCACCACTCCGGCGGCGGCGAGTCCCTCGACGACGCCGAGTACGCGCCGCAGCTCCTCCTCTTCTGCAACTGACTCGGCGCCTGGCCGCGTCGACTCGCCGCCAACGTCAATCATGATGGCGCACTCATCGCGCAGCCGTAGCCCGGCACTCACTGCCTGCTCGGTGTTCGAGTAGCTGCCTGCGCCTGAGAAGCTGTCGGGGGTGACGTTGACGATGCCGACGAGTCCAGGCGCGCGCCACTCCAGGCGACCGCTTGGCAGGTCTAGCGCGTGGGCTGCGCCGAAGTTCACGGTGCCTGCGTTGCCGCGGCCTGGTAGTCCCAGTCGCTGGGCCTGGCGGCCAGTCCGAAGCGCCAAGCTACGGCCTGCGCAACGCGCTCAGCTGCGCGGCCATCTCCGTAGGGGTTCGGCCGCGAGCGCATGCGCCGTAGTTCGTCAGGGTCGGCAAGTAGCGCAAGTAGGGCGGCGCGCACTTCCGTCGGCTCGTTGCCGAGGAGTTTGAGCACTCCGGCGTCGACGCCTTCCGGGCGCTCAGTGACGTTGCGCAGCACCGCCACGGGAACGCCGAGGGCCGCGCCCTCCTCCTGCAGCCCGCCCGAATCGGTGATCACGAGCTCGGAAGCCGCCAGGAGTGCCAGCATGCTGAGGTAGTCGTACGGCTCGTCGAGCACGACGTTGCTTACGGGCGCGAGGACGGGCATGACGGCGTCCCTGACAGCCGGGTTGAGGTGAACCGGGTAGACGAACGTGACGTGGGCGTTGGCACGCGCAACTGCGGCTAGGGCTTCAGCGAGGCCGCGCATGACGGGCAGGTTCTCGCGGCGGTGCATGGTCACGGTCACGAACGGGCCCGCGCCAAGGTGCGCTGGGAGCACGGCCAACTGGCGCATGTGCTGGACGGCGTCGACGGCAGTGTTGCCGGTGACGATCATGCCGTCGGCACCCTTGCCCTCGGCCAGCAGGTGGCGCTTGGCAAGCTCGGTAGGCGGCAGGTCGAGATCCGTGATGACGTCGGTCAGGCGGCGGTTCGCTTCCTCTGGGAACGGCTGCGTCAGATCGAACGAGCGCAGGCCCGCCTCGACGTGCGCAACGGGCACGCCCCCCAAGTACGCGGCTAGGGCAACAGCGAAGGTGGTGGTCGTGTCGCCGTGCACTAGCACGTAATCGGCGGCCAGGTCAGTTAGGGCCGTAGCGGCCGCTGGCACGATGCGCCCGACTAGGTCGCCTAGTGACTGGCGGTCGGTCATGACGTTCAGGTTTGAGTCGGGCACTAACCCGAAGGCTGCGAGCGCAGCCGCAAGCTGCTCGCGGTGCTGGCCCGTCACGAGGGTGACGGCCTCGAGCTCCGGCATGGCCTTCAGCGCCGTAAGCACAGGAGCCATCTTGATCGCTTCGGGTCGCGTACCGAACGCCACGACCACGCGCGGGCGCGGCCCGGCGGAGCTAAGCGTGCGCAGTCGAGCGTGCGTCACGTCGGCTGGCCGGCGTGCCTAACCTCGGCGAGGCGTAGTAGCGACACGGCCGCGATGGCGACTATCGTCCCGACGAGCGTGAGCAGGGTGAGCACTGGCGGCGTGCGCGAGAGAAGCATGCCGACGACCCCGAGCACGAGGGTCGCCGCCCACAGGAGGATGACGGTGAGGCGCTTGGAGCCGGAGCGAACCCTGATGAGGTCGTGAATGTGGTCGTTCGAAGCGAGCGTTGGTGACGACCCGCGCCGCAGCCGCCGTAGGGTCACTTGCGTGATGTTCACGACCGGCAGGGCGAGTACCAAGATCGGCGCAACGACCGAGATGGCGGCGGTGACCTTGAGCGCCCCGAGCACGCTAACGGCCGCAAGCACGTAGCCGAGCAGGTAGGCACCCGAATCGCCCATGATGATGGTCTCTGGCCCGAAGTTGTAACGCAGGAACCCAAGCGCAGAGCCGGCGAGGGCGGCCAGGAGGAGCACGGCCGCGCCGCGGTCATCGAACTGCAACGCTACGGCGAGCAGGCTCATGCTCGAGATCGCGGCGATGCCGGACGACAGCCCATCGAGCCCATCGATGAAGTTGAACGCGTTCGTGAACCCCACCACCCACAGGATCGTGACGATGACGGTGAGCGTCTCTGGGATGAACAAGAAGCTGCCCGTCCCGAAGTAGTCGGTGACGAAGCCGATGCGCACGCCGTTGACGACGAGGATGCCAGCCGCAACCACCTGCGTTGCC
>JBIQMD010000083.1:0-6596 GCA_044463725.1 Truepera radiovictrix | reverse complement strand
GCCGACCTGCTCATGGCGGTCGCCACGCAGCGCCGCACCTTCCTGGGGGAGGCGACGGCGTTGCTCCAGCAGGCGGAAGGCCGGCCAGCACGCGTCGTTCTCGGCGGCATAGTGCTTGGCTGGGTCGAGGCCATCCAGCGCCAGGCGGACCTCGTCACGATGCTGCTCGTCGAGTCTCAGACGAACCCCGAGCTCGCGGCGGTGTTCCGCGGCGTCGTTCGTCAGATGGTAACTGCCATGACGGGCTACCTCTCGGGGCGCGTGAGGGCCGGTGAACTGCGATCAGATCTGCCGGTCGCGACCTCGGCGATGATCTTCTTCTCGTCTCTCATGATGTTCTTCCTGACCAACAGGGAGCTAGAACCTAGCGCGTGGCAGGAGCGCGCCACCGAGTTCACCACCGAGGTGCTCGACGCCTGGTTCAGGGGCGCACTAGCCTCCCTCGAACCCGACGACGGCTAAGGCCACAGCCCAGACCTAGGAGGAAATCGCAGGCGCCCATCCCCCTTCCACATTCCGCCATTGAGTAAGTGCTTAATCACCCACTTGGAGTTGACAGTGACCTTCACCCGCACGCAGCCCCGCTCGGTCCACCGGGCATGAGACACCTCGCCCACTTAGCGCTCGACCACAGTCGCGTTGTCATCGGCATCTTCCTCGTGCTGACTGCACTGTTCGCGGTCAACGCCACCCGCATTCAGACGGACAACGACACCCGGTCGCTCTACCCAGACGACTCGAGCATCGACGCCCTCGCCAACGAGTTGGAGCGCACCTTCGCGCAGCACGACCGCCTACTTCTGGTCGTCGAGGGCGACATCTACAGCGCACAGGCGCTGAACGGCGTGCGGCAGTTGACCGCCGCCCTGAAGCGCCTCCCGGGCGTAGCCGACGTGACCTCGGTGGCTACCGCCAAGCGCATGGAGGACGACGACGGCTTCCTACTCGTAAACGACCTCCTGCCAAGCAACGATGCGGACGCCGACACCACCTCCGCCATCCGCCACTACCTCGAGACGTCACCCATGTACGAGAACGTGACGCTCGTAAGCCGAGACGGCCGCCACGCCAGCCTCATCATCGAGATGAACGAAGGGCTCGACGCCAACGCGTTCGCGCGCTCCGTCGTTTCAACGGTCGACGACAACTGGTCCGGGCAGTACTCGTTGGCCGGCCGAGCCTTCACGAGCATGGAGCTGCAGTCCATCATCGGCCGCGACCTGCCAGTCCTCGGCGCCATCGCGCTCGCCGCCATCCTCGTCATGCTCTTCCTCAACTTCCACACCCTGCAGGGCACCTTGCTGCCCCTCGCCCAGATCCTCCTCGGAGTCGTGTGGGGCATGGGCATCTTCCACCTGCTCGGCTTCAAACTGATGGCCCTGACCGTGATCGGCCCCATCGCCGTCATGGCCGTGGGTAGTTCGTTCGTCATCAACATGCTGGGCCGCTACTATTACGAGCTTTCCCACGGGGCCAGCAAACGCGTGGCGATAGACCGCATGCTCGGTGAGACGGGCCTCGGCGTCGTCATCTCCGGGCTGGCCATCTCCGCCGCCATGAGCACCTTCCTGCTCTCGAGCCTGCAGATGGTGCGCGGGCTCGGCCTCGTCGCCATGCTCGGCGTGCTCGCTTCACTCCTCGCCTCCATGCTGCTGCTCCCCGCGCTGCTCAACGTCCTGCCCGCCCCCAAGCGGGTCGACGACCCCGAGAACCCGGGTGCGATCGGCAGGCTGCTCAACCGCCTCGGCCTTGTGGTCGTTGCTCGGCGCAGAGCGGTCCTGGCGGGTGCGGCCGTCCTCGTGATTCTGGCGGCATGGGGCGCCACCAAGATCGTGCCCGACACCTCGATCCTCGCCTTCTTCCCGAAGGGCGGCGCGACGCGCACGAGCGTTGCCACAGTAGAGGAAGTGCTCGGCGGCTCATCCACCATCACCGTCTGGCTCGAAGGCGACCTCACCGACCCGAAGCTCCTTGAAGCCATGCTCGACTACCAGGAGCAGGTCTCGCAGTTGGACGGGATGGGCAAAGGCCAGTCGATCGCCAACGTCGTGCACGCCCTCAACCTCACCCTCACCGGCGAGGACGCCCTGCCAACCAGCAGCCAGGCGGTGGCGCAAGAGCTCCTCCTCTATCAATCGTCAGGCAGCGTGAGCGACCTTACGCGCTTCACTACCCTCGACTACCGGCAGGGCATCATCAACTTCGTCGCCAAGTCCATGTCGACCGAGCGCGTAGGCGAGCTCGAGGTCGAACTCCAACAGCTCGCCGCCAAGGAGTTCGGCGGCATGGCCAGCGCCAGGTTCACCGGCAACCCACTCCTCGAGCGCGAGATCGAGCAGGCCATGCGCCACGACTTCCTCATCAGCCTCACGCTCGCCATCTTCCTAGTCATCGTCATCGATAGCTTCGTGCGCTCGTTCCGGGCCGCCGCCGTGACGATCCTCGTCTTGCTTGCCACGGTGGCGCTGCAGTACGGCCTCCTCGGCTGGCTTGGGCTGCCCCTCAACCTCGCCACCATGCTGATGGGCGCACTAGCCATCGGGGTGGGCGACTACGCCATCCACCTGACGGTGCGCTACATGGAGGAGCGGCGCCACGGGCATGGGCCCGAACTGGCCATCCAGCGCTCACTCTTCAGCTCGGGCCGCCAGATCCTCTTCACGGCCCTAACGCTCGGGGCCGGCTTCGGGGCGCTTGCCTTCGCGAACTTCGTTCCCGTCGCCACCCTCGGTGGGCTGATGCTCCTCACGGTCGGCCTCG
Source organism: Truepera radiovictrix (assembly GCA_044463725.1). Taxonomy (GTDB): domain Bacteria; phylum Deinococcota; class Deinococci; order Deinococcales; family Trueperaceae; genus JAAYYF01. The sequence continues at coordinate 3,836 of JBIQMD010000083.1, read as the reverse complement.
TCGGCATCGCCACCCTCACCCTCCTCCCCGCCGCCAGCCTCACCTTCTTGCGCGACCCACACTCGCGCGTGCACATGCCAAAGGAGTTGACCCACGATGCGTAAACTTCTGAACCAAGCGCTCGCAGCCGTCCTCGCCCTGACGCTCGTCAGCGCGGCCGCGGCCCAGCGCTACTCCACCGCAGACGCCCTGATGAGCGCCGTCGAGGCCCGCCCAGAACCCAAGACCACCGAGGCGACGCTCACGATGACCATCACTACTGCGGGCGGCCAGACCCTCACCCGCACGCTGCAGATGTGGGGCGCGGGCGACGACAAGCGCCTCATCAAGTTCACCGCCCCCGCCGACATCGCCGGCTCCGGGTTCCTCACCATCACTCAAGCCGCTGGCGCCGAGGAGAGACTCGTCTACCTGCCTGCCCTCGACCGCGTGCGCCGCATAGCGGGCGGCCAGCAAGGCGACGCGTTCTTCGGCTCCGACTTCTCGTACGAAGACATTACCGGCATCAACCCTGACGACTACACCCACACGCTGCTCGCCATGAAAGACGGACCAACTTACGTCGTCGAGGCAACGCCAACGGCGGCCAGCGGCTCGGTCTACGACCGCCTCGTCATAGACGTTCCCGAAGCGTCGCTGGTGCCAGTGCGAGTCGAGTACTACCGCGCGGGCGCGCTGGCCAAGGTCCTCACGGTGAGCGGCCTGACCGAGATCGCCGGTTACACCATCGCAACCGAGCGCCGCATGGAGTCCTTGGTCGACGGCAAGGTGAGCACCTTCACCGTCATCGCCCAAGCGGACGTGCAGCTCGACGTTACGCTGCCAGACGAGCTCTTCACCGAGCGCTACTTGAGGCGCTGACGTGCGGAGCGTAACGGTCCTCTTCGCTACCCTGCTCCTCGGCCTAGCGGCAGCCCAGGCGCCAGATCTAAGTGGCCGCGCCGAGGTCACGTTCGGAGTGGCCGTCGACGGCGTGCTCCCCATCGCCGCGGCCGACCTGGCCCTCACCCTGAAAGGCGAGGTCGGTGCGGGCTACTTCCCCGACGCCGCCTACCGCGCAACCCTTCTCGCTGGCTACGACGCCGCAACGGGTGCGGCTAGCGTTGCGCTGGACGAGGCATTCGCAACGGTCTACCTCGGTCAGGTCGAGCTGACCGCGGGCAAACTGCGGCGTTTCTGGGGTTCGACGGACGGCGTGAATCCGGTGGACGTCCTCAACCCGCGCGACCTGAGCTTCCCACCGGACGGCGAGAAGCTGGCCGTGCCGCTCGTGCACGCGGGCGTGTACACGGACGACGTGAAAGTCGAGTTCGCCGTGGTGCCGGTGTTCACGCCGGCAGTCCTACCGGGCGCCGCCTGGCGTCCCGCCCTCACGCCCCAACTCCCACCCGGCATGACACTGGTCGGCGTCTTGGCGCCAGAGGACAACCGACCAGCCGCGGAGTTGCGCAACGTCCAGTTCGGGGTGCGAAGCACGCTCGACCTAGGGCAGTTCGACGTGAGCGCAACCTACTTCCACGGCTTCCGCACCCAGCCAACGCAGAGCGCGCGCGTCGAGCCGACAGGCACCCCAGGGCAAGTGAAGCTGCAGCCCGTCCTCAACTACGACCGCATCGAGCTAGTGGGCCTCGACTTCTCAGGCATCGTTGGTGACGTGGTGCTCCGCGGCGAGGCCGCGTACCAGATCACTGCCGACCCAAACGGCACGGACCCCACCATCGGTAACCACTCCCTGCAGGCCGTGCTGGGCGGCGAGTACCTCATCCCTGGCGGGCCGCGGACCGTCGTGCAGGGCATCTTCGACTACACGGCGCCTGACGCTGGCGAAGCCGCCACCATGGCCTACAAGTTGATGCTGGCAATGATGTACCAACCGAGCACCAGAACCCAGTTCGACCTGGGGTGGATCCAGAGCCTCGACGGCAGTGGGCTACTCATGCCGGCCGTGAGCTACTCGTTCGCGGACGGCGTGACGGGTGAGGCGAAGGCCTACGTCTTCTACGGTGGAGACGGCAGCGAGTTCGGCGACTGGCGCGAGAACGGGCAACTACGGGTGTCGTTGGCGTACGCCTTCTGACGCGGCGCGCGCGCACGCCGTGCGCGGCCGGTCAGGTTAGCGGCCCCCCTTGGTCTAGTGATAACGTGCACGACCAAACGGAGGTCACAAGAAGATGGAGCTTGGCATCATCACCGACGAGGTTCATGCGGACTTCGAAACCGCCTGCGAACACATCAGCCGCTGGGGCCTACCCATCGCCGAGGTGCGCAACGTCAACGGTAAGAACGTCACGCAGCTCGACGACGATGAAGCGGCGCAGGCTGCCGCCGCCGTGCGCCGCGTTGGCCTCCGCGTAAGCGCCATCGCGTCGCCCGTGTTCAAGTCACCGTTCGACGAGGCGGCCGAACCAGCGAATGCGGATTTCAGCGTAGCTGGCGCCGTCACGGTAGCGGAACAGCTTGCACTGCTAGAGCGGTCCTGCCACCTCGCGAAGCTCTTCGACACGCGGCTGGTGCGGGTCTTCACCTTCTTGCGCGTTCCCTGGTCAGACGAGGTCGTAACGGAGGTCGTCGAGCGCATGGTCCGGGCCGTGGAGGTGGCCGCCCGCCACGACGTGGTGCTGGCCGTCGAGAACGAGCCTGCCTGCGTGGCTGGCACCGGAGCCGAGCTCGGTGACTTCTTCGCTCGGCTAGACGCCGCCCTTGGCCCAGAGCTGCGGCGCCACGTCGGGGCGCTCTGGGATCCAGGCAACGCCCTCGCGCTCGGCGAAGACAAGCCCTACCCAGACGGCTACGCGGCCCTAGCGAAGGACCGCATCGTGCACGTGCACCTCAAGGACGCGGCCACCGTGCCAGTAACCTTCGGCAGCTTCGTACCTCTCGGCGAAGGCCTGGTCGACTACCCAGGCCAGTTCGCCGCCTTGCGCCGCGACGGCTACGCGGGCAGCGTAGTGCTCGAGCCGCACTACGCCCCGGAAGGCATGGAGACAACCGCGGCGGCCAAGCTGTGCGTCGATGCCGCCCACAGGCTCCTAAGCGCAACCGCGGGCGCGGTGTGAGCCGCGCCAGAGGTAGGTACGGCGTGACCGTCGTCGGTGCCGGGAACATAGCCGCGGCACACATCGACGCGATCACGCGGTCACCGGAGGCGCACCTCGTCGGCATAGCCAGCCGCACCCCGGCCAAGGCGCATGCGTTGGCGGCGAAGCACGCGGTGCGCGCCTTCGACTCCGTGGCCAGCGCCGTGGCGGACCCCGAGACGGACATCGTCGCGGTCTGCACGCCATCCGGGGCCCATCTGGACCCTGCGCTGCTTGCCATCGCGGCCGGCAAGCACGTCGTGATCGAGAAGCCGCTCGAAGTGACGACGGCTCGCGCCAAGCAGATGATCGAGGCGGCCGAGAGCGCGGGCGTGACGTTGGCAACGATCTTCATGAGCCGCTTCGCCGACGCCAACGTCTTCCTCAAGCGGGCCGTTGCCGAGGGGAAGCTCGGCCCGCTCATTCAGGGGAACGCCTTCGTGCCCTGGTACCGGGATCAGGCGTACTACGACAGCGGCGCGTGGCGCGGCACCAAGCTCATGGACGGCGGCGGCGCCCTCATGAACCAGGCGATTCACCAGGTTGACCTGCTCCTCTGGGTACTCGGTCCCGTCGAGGAGGTCTTCGCTTACGCGGGCACGCTAGCTCACGAGCGCATAGAAGTCGAGGACACCCTGGTCGCGTCGCTGCGCTTCGAGAACGGCGCGTTAGGGCAACTAAGCGCGGCCACGTCGTTGTGGCCAGGCCGGCCGAAGGTGTTGCAGGTGTACGGCGAAGAGGGGTTCGCGAGCGTCGAGG
>JBIQMD010000082.1:0-6719 GCA_044463725.1 Truepera radiovictrix | reverse complement strand
ATCCCGATCACCGAGAAGCTGGTGCGGAAGTGAACGTCATCCTGCTGGAACCCGTAGAGAAGCTGGGAGAAGCCGGCGATATCGTCCGCGTCAAGGACGGTTACGCCCGCAACTTCCTCGTCCCTCAGGGTCTGGCGCTGCCGGCCACCAAGGCCAACGAAGCTGAACTCCAGGCACGCCTGGCTCAGCGCGCTAAGCAACTCGCTGAACGCAAGTCGGACGCTGAGCGCCTCGCTGAACTCCTCGGCGACGCTCACCTCGAGATCCGCGTGCGTGCCGGCGATGGGCGCATCTACGGCTCGGTCGGCAACCGCGACATCGCGGACGCCCTCAAGGCCACTTACGACGTCGAGATCGACCGCCGCAAGGTCCTTCTCAACGACCCCATCAAGACCACCGGGGAGCACATCGTTCCCTACCGCCCGCACCCGGAAGTGACCATCGACCTCAAGGTCCTCGTCACCGCCGAAGAAGGCGCCTAAGCTTCACGCATAAACTAGTTCGGCCCGCCAGCAGCAGTGCCGCTGGCGGGCCGAACTGTTGTTAGTAACCGAACAGGGCTCCTTGTTAGGCCCTGGTGACGCGGACCAGGCTAACGGTCCGCGTCACACTCTTTTGGCACTGCGTTGGCTCAGCGTAAGCGCTCGACCCGTATCAGGTTAGTGGTTCCGCGGGTGCCGAACGGCACGCCGGCGGTGATGATGAAGCGTTCCCCTTCGTTGAGGAGCCCTTCCTTGTTGATCGCTTCAGTGGCGACCCGCACCATCTCGTCCGTGTCGTGGATGTCGTCACTCAGGTGCGGCACGACGCCCCACACGATCATCATCTGGCGCAGTGAGCGCGGGTTGGGGGTTATGGCCAGCACCGGCGGCTGCGGCCGGCAGCGCGCCACCCGTAGCGCGGTGTTACCGCTCGACGTGAAGGTGACGATGAGTTTGGCGTCCAGGTTGTAGCTCATCTCCACAGCGGCGATGGCCACGGCGTCCGGCGTGCTGGCGTCCGTCTTGGGGGTAGCGCCGCGGAACTTGTCGTGGAAGTCGTCGTCGGATTCCACCGTTCGCGCTATGCGGTCCATCATCTTCACGGCTTCGATGGGGTTAGCGCCCACCGCGGTTTCCGCTGAGAGCATCACTGCGTCGGTGCCATCGTAGATGGCGTTAGCCACGTCGGACGCCTCGGCGCGCGTGGGGGTGGGGTTCTGGATCATCGACTCCAGCATCTGCGTGGCGGTAACGACGGGCTTGCCAGCCATGATGCACGCGCGGATGAGGTCCTTCTGGATGAGCGGCACCTTCTCGGGCGCCATCTCCACCCCGAGGTCGCCGCGGGCGACCATGATGCCGTCGACTTCGGCGATGATCTCGTCGAAGCGGTCGACCGCGCTGGGTTTCTCGATCTTCGCCATGAGTTTGGCGTTGGAGCCGGCTCGTGCGAGGTAATGGCGCGCGAGCAGGAGGTCGTCGCGGTTACGGACGAAGCTCATCGCTACCCAGTCCACGTCGAGTTCGGCGCCGAGTTTCAGGTCCTGCACGTCCTTGTCGGTCAGTGCGGGGATGCTGAGCGTAGCGTTCGGGATGTTGATGCCCTTGTTGTTACTCAGAACGCCGCCAATAACGACCTCGGTCTGGATGGTCTCGCCCTCGAATCCGATGGTCTTGAGGCTCAGGCGGCCGTCGTCCAGCAGGAGGGTGTCGCCGACCTTGACGTCGTTGACGAGCCCCTTGTACGTGACGCCTACGCGCTTGTCGTTGCCGGGACTGTCGTCGCCCGTGGTCAGGTCGAAGCGCGCGCCCTCTTTGAGGGTCACCTTGTCTTTCTCGAAGCGGCCCACGCGGATCTTGGGTCCCTGCAGGTCCTGCAGGATGCCGACAGGGATCTTCAGCTCTTCCGAGGCGGAACGGATGTTAGTCACCGTCTGCCGGTGCAGGTCCTGATCGCCGTGCGAGAAGTTGAGGCGGAAGACGTTCACGCCGGCCAGGAGGAGGCGGCCGATCATCTCCTTGGAGTCCGTGGCGGGCCCTAGCGTGGCGACTATGCGGGTGCGGCGGGTGGTGGTAGTCGTGATGGCGCTCACCGCTTCAGCGCTGCTTTGCCGAGGTAACGCGCCGCGTCACCGAGCTCGTGCTCGATCTGCAGCAGCCGGTTGTACTTGGCGGTGCGGTCGGAGCGGCTGGCGGAGCCGGTCTTGATCTGACCAGCGTTGATGCCGACGGCCAGGTCGGCGATGAAGGTGTCCTCCGTCTCGCCTGAGCGGTGGCTGATGACGTTGCGGTAACCGTAGCTCTTGGCCAGTTCGATGGCGTCCATGGACTCCGTGAGCGTGCCGATCTGGTTGACCTTGACGAGGATGGCGTTGCCTACTTCCTCGTCGATGCCGCGCTGCAACCGGTTGCTGTTGGTGACGAAGAGGTCGTCGCCAACGAGCTGCACGCGGTCGCCGATGCGGGTGGTTAGCTTCGCCCAGCCGGCCCAGTCGTCCTCAGCGAGACCATCCTCGATGGAGAGGATGGGGTACTTGGTGACCCACTCCTCCCAGTAGTCGATCATGCCGTCGGTGTCGAGGACCTTGTCTTCAGCCTCGAGGTGGTACTTGCCGTCTCTGTAGAACTCCGTGCTGGCGGGGTCGAGCGCGATGGCGATCTCGTCACCGGGCGTGTAGCCGGCCTTCTCGATGGCGTCGAGGAGCACCTCTATCGCTTCGCGGTTGCTCTTCAGGTCGGGTGCGAACCCGCCTTCGTCACCAACATTGGTGTTGTAGCCCTTGGCCGCGAGCACCTTGCGCAGGTGATGGAAGGTCTCCACTCCGGCGCGCAGCGCGCTGCCGAAGGTGTTGAAACCGACCGGTAACAGCATGAACTCCTGCATGTCGACGGCGTTGTCGGCGTGCTGGCCACCGTTGATGACGTTCATCATCGGCAGCGGCAGCACGCGGCCGTTGGGGCCGCCAAGGTAGCGGTAGAGCGGCACCTGCAGCGCGTTCGCAGCGGCGCGCGCCGTGGCTAGCGATACGGCCAGTATGGCGTTGGCACCGAGGTCGCCCTTGTTGGGTGTGCCGTCCAGTTCGCACATGGCGCGGTCCACAGCGGCTTGGTCGAGGGCGTCCATGCCCAGCACCTCGTGCGCTATGCGGTCGTCTATGTTCCTGACCGCCTGCTGCACGCCTTTGCCCATGTAGCGGCCGCCGCCGTCGCGTAGTTCCACGGCTTCGTGGGCGCCAGTGGAGGCGCCTGAGGGAACTAGCGCACTGCCCTGGTCGCCGCTGGCTAGCGTAACTACGGCGCCCACGGTGGGGTTACCGCGCGAATCGAGCTGTTCGATCGCGCGAACGTCTTCGATGGTGGTCATCGGTCCTCCTGTGTTGTCGAGGCTTAGCTGGTTCGTAGTGGAACGACCATGGCGAGGTACGCGGGATCGCCTAAGTCGTTGACAACGCTGGGTGATGCGTTGATGCCCGAGAAGCGCACCCGGATGTCTCCAGCAGCTGGCGTCAGGGCGTCGATGAGGTACTTCGAGTTGTAGGCGAGTTGGATCTCCGAGTCCGTACCCTCCTGCGTCACGTCGATGGCTTCCTGGCTGCGCCCGAAGCTTCCCTCGGCCGTGATTTGCAGCTGCCCGTCCTTCACGAACAGGTCGACCCTGTTGTTGGCGCTCTTATCCGCCATGAGCGCTACGCGCGAGACCGCCTCAGCCAGGCTAAGGGCGGGTAGCGTGATGCTGACAGGGTAGTTGGCGGGGATGACCCGCTCGTAGTCGGGGAACGTGCCGTCCATCAGCTTGAGGTTCAACGAGTAACCCCCGTGTTCCACGCTGAGTTGACCCGCGTCGAGGTGCAGCGCCACCTCGCCGTCGTCGAGGACGCGCAGTAGCTCGTCCACGCTGCGAGCGGGAACGATGACGTCGGCCTCGAGCCCCGTGCCGGCTTCCAGGTGGTAGTAAGCCAGTCGGAAGCCGTCTGTGGCTACCGCTCGCGTGCGGGTTTCGCCGAGCTCGAGCTTCACGCCTCTGAAAACGGCCTGGAAGTCGGCTACTGCGGCTGCGTACTTCACGGCGCTCAATGCGCGGCTGAGTAGGCGCGCATCGATACTGCCAGCGTGGCTCTCGGGGAATACGAGTACCGGCGCGGAACTGGCGGCAACGAGCTGAAGCTTGGTCGTGTAGTTGCCCGAGGAGATCTGCATCTCGCTCTCGGTGAGTTCCATGGTGACGTCTTCACCGGGCAAAGCTCGCACTATCTGGCCGAACACGTGGGCGGTCACAGCGAAGCTTCCGCTACCGCGCGCGTCGGCGGTCAATCTGGCACGGATGTCGACGTCCATGTTGGAACCACTGAGCACGAGAGCGTCGTCCTGGACGTCGATCCGGAGCAGGCTCAGGCCTGGATTACTGGAACGACTTGGAACGATGCGTTCGACTCTGGCTAGCGCATCGGCGAGGCTCTTCTTTGAAACGAGAACCCTCATTCACACTCCTCGATCCGGTGCAGCGCGGTAACGCGGCGCCCGGGGGCGCGTAAAGCATACCTGATAGCACGGGTACAGCGCTTCGTTTGAGCCTAGCGCCGCTAGGCTAGCTTCCGTTGCATACGCGCTAGGAGTGTCCTCCTGCCAGCTTGGGTCACGTCCATTTCGCCTTAGCTGTTGACGAAGCTTCTTCGGAGCTCCACTCCTGTTTTTGGAAATTTGAGAGGACCTGGCACGCGTTCCCTAGGCATGAGCCCAGACGAATTCATCTCTCCAAGTTCAGTAGAAGCCTTAATAGTAGGCCCTGGGGAAAGTGTGGAAAAACCGTTTACCCGTCGTGCAGGACGGTAAGGCGCCTGTGGGTGAGCGTGTGGATAAGTTACGCTTGGCTGTGGAGAACCGTCTGGGTCTTCCATAGGTATCCACAAGAGTGTGTGGGACGGGGTTTCTCCACAGGTTTTCCCACACGTTATCTACAGGTACTCCACAGGGTTATCCACAGTTTGTGAGGCTGGGGCTTCGTCCGGGTGACTTGCCGAGGGGCACCGCATACGGCGCGGACAGGTGACGGGTGTGACCGAAGGTTGAGGTGTGCGGTTGCGATAGACGGGGTCAGACGAGGGCTTCCTTGAGGGCTTGCACGTCCCGTGCGATGGGTTCCGCCTGGTCTAGTTGGGTCTGCACCTTGTTGACCGCGTACATGACGGTGGAATGGTCGCGGTTACTGAAGAACGCGCCGATCTCGGGGAAGGAGTGAGGCGTCAGTTCGCGGATCAGGTACATGGCTATCTGTCTGGGCACCACTAGCTCCTGACGGCGACTCTTGCCCCTTACGTCGTCCGGTTTCACGGAGAAATGCTCGGCGGCTTTCTGAACGATGTCGTTCATGGTCAGTTGCAGGTCGCTGGGGGCGAACACGTCGGACAGGGCCTTGGCCACCGTCTGGCGGTTGAGTGGCTGCTGGCTCATGGAGGAGTAGACGATGGCGCGAACGAGCGCGCCCTCGAGCTCGCGGATGTTCGAGGTGACGTGGCGAGCGATGTAATCGATCACGTCCGGTGGGACCTTCACACCGCGGTACTCAGCGTTCATGGCGAGGATGGCGATGCGCGTCTCGAGCTCGGGCGCCTGGATGTCGGTGATGAGGCCCCACTCGAAGCGGCTGCGGAGGCGGTTCTCCAGGGTGGGTATGTCCTTAGGCGGCCGGTCGGACGACATGATCAGCTGTTTACCCGACTCGTAGAGCGCGTTGAAGGTATGGAAGAACTCCTCCTGCGTGCGTTCCTTGCCGGCGATGAACTGGATGTCGTCGATGAGAAGGACGTCGATGCTGCGGTACCGGTCGCGGAAGTGCGTCATGCGGTCCTCGCGGATGGCCGTTATGAGCTCATTCGTGAAGGCCTCGGTGGTGACGTAAGCGATGGACATGCTCGGGTAGCGCTCGGCCACAGCGTGGCCGACGGCGTTCATGAGGTGGGTCTTGCCGAGTCCGGCGTCGCCGTACAGGAAGAGCGGGTTGTACGCGCGCCCCGGCGCCTCGGCCACGGCGAGGGACGCCGCGTGTGCGAAGTTGTTGTTCTCGCCGACTATGAAGTTGGAGAACACGTACTTGGGGTTCAGTTGCGGGGCCGGGGGGCGGTGCACGACGGCTTTAGCGGCCGGTTCCGGTTGCGCACTGAAGATGTCTTGTTGCTCGGGCGCTTTGCCCGGAATGACTTGGAAGCCAAGGCGCGGCGTGGCAACACCAAGACGTTGCAGCGCGCTCTCGATAACGGCGGTGTAGTGCGCACGGATCCAGTCGCGAGCGAAGGTGGTGGGTACGCCGATCATGAACGCACCGTCTTCGATCCCCAGCAGGGAGACGTTGCTGAACCAGGTTCGGAACTCGACCTCCGGGACCTCATCCCGCACATGCGAGATGACGTCGTCCCAGATCCCTCCGTCGATACCTGACATCGTGTTCAACCATCCTTCTCACGGCCGCGGTGCGATCAACGACCAGGCCGGAACCAGTGCGTTCCTCTGCCTTGTGCCCTCCGGTTACGGAGCTGCTACCGCACGGCCGGTCGGCCGGTGCCTCCCCGGTTGCGGACAGACTCCGGAACACGCCGAGGCGTTTCCGTAAGCCGTCGCGGCCGGCGTTCGTAGCTGTGGGTCCTGGCGTACTGGGCGCACCGATTGCCAACCCATGTGGTGGCGGCAGGGTGCCCCTGGCGATGCGCCGGTCCAGCAGTCTAGCAGATGCAGGATGTTCACCCT
>JBIQMD010000081.1:0-6726 GCA_044463725.1 Truepera radiovictrix | reverse complement strand
GTAGCGGAAGGGGCGGACGAGATCGACATCGTCATCTCCCGCCGCCTCGCACTTGCACACGACTGGGAGGCGCTCTACGACGAGCTGCTCCTCTTCCGCGAAGCTTGTGGGCCGGCGCACATGAAGGCCATCCTCGCGACGGGCGAGCTGGGGACGCTCCGTAACGTCTACAGCGCCAGCCTGGTCGCCATGATGGCAGGCGCAGACTTCATCAAGACCTCGACGGGCAAGGAGGCCGAGAACGCCACCTTGCCCGTGAGCCTCGTCATGGCACGCGCCATCCGCGAGTACTACGAGCGCAGCGGCTACGCCGTCGGCTTCAAGCCAGCAGGCGGGCTGCGCACTGCCAAGGACGCGCTCGCCTGGCTCGTGCTCATGAAAGAGGAGCTTGGCCGCAGGTGGCTCGAGCCTGACCTCTTCCGCATCGGCGCTAGTTCGCTCCTCGCAGACATCGAACGTCAGTTGGAGCACCACGTAACGGGCCGTTACTCCGCCGCCTACCGCCACCCCCTCGGCTGATGGGGTTCGCCAGCACAAGGAGCCTCCGAGCATGAGCATCAAGGAGATCTTCGAGACTCTCGATTACGGCCCCGCACCTGAGGCCACCGACGTAGCAAGCGACTGGTTGGAGCGCCACGGAAGACGCTTCGGGCACTTCATCGGCGGGCGCTTCGTCAAGCCTGCTGGGGGAGGGACGTTCACCACCTACCACCCGGGCGACGCGAGCGAACTAGCGCAGGTCGCGCAGGGTGACGAGCGCGACGTCGCCAAGGCAGTCAAGGCGGCGCGCGCGGCGCAGAGCGCCTGGCAGGAGCTGGGCGGCCATGGCCGCGCGCGTTACCTCTACGCCCTCGCGCGCCACGTGCAGAAGCACGCGCGGCTACTGGCGGTGCTCGAGGCGCTCGACAACGGCAAGCCCATCCGCGAGGCGCGCGACCTAGATGTGCCGCTCGTAGCGCGCCACTTCTACCACCACGCCGGCTGGGCGCAACTCCTAGATAGCGAGTTCCCCGGTTACGGCGCTGTTGGCGTGTGCGCGCAGATCATCCCGTGGAACTTCCCGCTCCTGATGCTCGCTTGGAAGGTCGCTCCCGCGCTCGCTGCTGGCAACACCGTCGTCCTCAAGCCAGCCGAGTTCACGCCGCTAACCGCGCTGCTCTTCGCCGAGCTGGCTGCCGAGGTCGGCCTGCCCGCTGGCGTCTTCAACGTCGTAACGGGCGATGGCCGCACGGGCGCCGCGCTCGTAGACGCGGAAGGCATCGACAAGGTCGCGTTCACCGGCTCGACCGAGGTCGGGCGCAGCATCCGCAAGGCAACCGCTGGCCGCGGCATCAAGCTTTCGCTCGAGCTTGGCGGCAAGTCGCCGTTCATCGTGTTCGACGATGCGGACATAGACAGCGCAGTCGAGGGCGTCGTCGACGCCATCTGGTTCAACCAGGGTCAAGTCTGCTGCGCAGGCAGCCGCCTGCTCGTGCAGGAGAGCGTGGCCGCGCGCCTGGAGGCCAAGCTCATCGCGCGCATGGAGACCTTGCGCGAGGGTTCGCCCCTCGACAAGGGCATCGACATCGGGGCCATCATCGCGCCGGTGCAGCTTTCCAAGATCGAGCGCCTCGTGGCGCAGGGCCGTGAGGAGGGCGCGCGCTGCTACCAGCCGAGCTGGAGCGCCCCTAAGGACGGTTGGTACTACCCCCCGACGCTCTTCACCGACGTTTCTCCGGCGGCAACCATCGCGCAGGAGGAGATCTTCGGACCTGTGATCGTCAGCATGACGTTCCGCACGCCAGCAGAGGCCGTCGAACTGGCCAACGACACGCGCTACGGCCTTGCCGCCAGCGTGTGGACCGAGAACGTCAACCTCGCCCTCGACATCGCGCCGCGCCTGAAGGCAGGGGTAGTGTGGGTCAACTGCACGAACCAGTTCGACGCCGCTGCTGGCTTCGGCGGGTACCGCGAGAGCGGCTTCGGGCGCGAGGGCGGCCGCGAAGGCATGTTCGAGTACCTCAAGCCCAAGTACGAAGCGGACCTGAAGCGCTACTCGGCCGGCGATCTGACCAACCCGGCAGCGGCGGCGGACATCACCGCCGGCTTGGGCGAGGCGACCGCGCCGCTCGGCATCGACCGCACCCCGAAGCTCTACATCGGGGGTAAGCAGAAGCGCCCGGACGGCAATTACGTCTATTCGGTAGTTAGCGCCGCAGGCATTCGCGTCGGTGACGCGCCGCTTGGCAACCGCAAGGACGTGCGTGACGCCGTCGAGGCGGCCGTGAAGAGCACGGCCTGGACCAAGGCAACGGCCCACGGTCGTGCGCAGGTCCTCTACTACGTGGCGGAGAACCTCGGCGCCCGGGCGCCAGAGTTCGAAGAGCGCGTCCGCGGCCTTACGGGCGCCACGCGTCGCGCAGCTGCACGCGAGGTGAGCAAGAGCATCGAGCGCCTCTTCTCGGCCGCCGCCTACGCGGACAAGTACGACGGCAGGGTGCACCCGACGCCGATGCGCAACGTCACGCTGGCGATGAACGAGCCTTTCGACGTCCTCGCCATCGTCTGCCCAGACGAAGCGCCGCTGTTGGCGTTCGTCTCTCTGGTCGCTCCTGCACTGGCCATGGGCAACCGCGTGGTGGCGGTGCCTAGCGCGCGCTGGCCGCTCCTCGCCACCGACCTCTACCAAGTGTTCGACACCTCCGACGTGCCTGGAGGCGCGATAAACATCGTCACCGGCGTGCGCGACGAACTCGCACAGGTCCTCGCCAAGCACGACGCCGTCGAAGCGATGTGGTACCTGGGCTCCGCCGAAGGCAGCGCCATGGTCGAACGCGAGAGCGCAGGCAACCTAAAGGCCACCTGGGTGAATGACGGCAAGCAGCGCGACTGGTACGACGACGCTCAGGCGTCCGGTCCCGGACTCTTGCGGCGCGCAACGCGCGTCAAGAACGTCTGGGTGCCGTATGGCGAATGATCGCGCGGCGTTCCTCGGCGGGCTAAGCGACCAACTAGCGGAGTTGCGCGCGGAGGGCCTCTACAAGGGCGAGCGCATCATCGCCTCGCAGCAGCAGGCGCTCATCGAGGTGGTCGACGACGGCACTACGCGCGAGGTCCTCAACTTGTGCGCGAACAACTACCTTGGGCTGGCGAACCACCCAGATGTCATCCGCGCCGCGCAACGAGGCCTCGACGAACGCGGCTTCGGCGTCGCGTCCGTCCGCTTCATCTGCGGGACGCAAGACATCCATAAGGAGCTCGAGGCCCGCCTAAGCGTCTTCCTCGGCACGGACGACACCATCCTCTACTCCTCGTGCTTCGACGCCAACGGTGGCCTCTTCGAGACGCTCCTTGGTGAGGGGGACGCCATCATCTCCGACTCCCTCAACCACGCGAGCATCATCGACGGCGTGCGCCTCTCGAAAGCCGCTCGTTACCGTTACGCCAACAACGACATGGCCGACCTCGAGCGCCAACTGCAAGCCGCCGTTGCCGCCGGGGCGCGTTACAAACTCATAGCCACGGACGGCGTGTTCTCGATGGACGGCATCATCGCCGACTTAGGGGCCATCTGCGACCTGGCTGACACGTACGCCGCTCTCGTCATGGTCGACGACAGCCACGCCACTGGCTTCACGGGCGCAGCAGGTCGCGGGTCTCACGAGGAGCGCGGGGTCATGGGGCGCATCGACATCCTGACCGGCACCCTCGGCAAGGCCCTAGGCGGCGCGTCTGGCGGTTACACCAGCGGCCGCAAAGAGATCGTGGCGTGGCTGCGCCAGCGCAGCCGGCCGTACCTCTTCTCCAACTCGTTGGCGCCGAGCGTAGTTGCCGCGTCGTTGCAGGTTCTAGACATGCTCGAGGACGGCGCTGAGTTGCGCGAGCGTCTTCGCGCCAACGCCAGCTACTTCCGTGGCGCCATGACCGCGGCTGGCTTCACGCTGGCCGGTGAAGGCCACCCGATCATTCCGGTCATGCTCGGTGACGCCGCGCTGGCTGGCCGCATGGCCGAGCGGCTGTTGGCGCTCGGGATCTACGTCGTCGCTTTCTCGTTCCCCGTCGTGCCGCGCGGCGCGGCGCGCATTCGTACCCAGATGTCAGCCGCCCACACGCGGGACCAACTCGAGCACGCCGTCGCTGCGTTCACGCAGGTGGGTAAGGAACTCGGCGCCATCTGAGCGCGCATATGCCGGGAGGAAACCGAAAGCCATGAGAGCCTTGTCGAAGCTCGAGGCGCGCGAGGGTATCTGGCGCGTAGACGCACCTGAACCAACTCCAGGCCCCAACGACCTGCTCATCCGCATCTCCAAGACCAGCCTCTGCGGCACCGACGTACACATCTACAACTGGGACGCCTGGTCGCAGCGCACCGTTCCGGTGCCGCTGATCACTGGCCACGAGTGGGTCGGGGTGGTCGAGGGCGTTGGCTCGGAGGTGCGCGGTTACGCGCCAGGTGACCGCGTTAGCGGCGAGGGGCACATCACTTGCGGTTACTGCCGCAACTGCCGCGCCGGGCGCAGGCACCTATGCCGCAACACCATCGGGCTAGGCGTGCAGCGCCAAGGCGCGTTCGCCGACTACCTCGTACTGCCTGCGTTCAACGCCTTCAAACTGCCAGACGCCATCGACGACGACGTCGGCGCCATCCTCGATCCGCTCGGCAACGCCGTCCACACCGCCCTGACCTACGATCTGGTTGGCGAGGACGTGCTCATCACGGGCGCCGGGCCGATCGGCCTCATGGCGTCGGCGGTGGCGCGCTTCGTTGGGGCACGAAACATCGTCATCACTGACGTCAACCCTGCGCGGCTGGCCATGGCGCAGCGCATGGGCGCCACCGTTGGGGTCAACGTCGCCGACCCAGCCAGCGACCTGCATGACGTGATGGCCTCGTTAGGCATGCGCGAAGGCTTCGACGTTGCGCTCGAGATGTCCGGCGCTGCAGCGGCTTACTCGCAGATCCTCGACACCATCATCCACGGTGGGAAGGTCGCGCTGCTAGGCATTCCATCCGGCGACATCGCCATCGACTGGAACCAAGTGATCTTCAAGGGCCTGAACCTCCACGGCATCTACGGCCGCCAGATGTTCGAGACCTGGTACAAGATGAGCAACTTGCTGCAGGCCGGACTAGACGTCACGCCCGTCATCACGCACCATTTCGCGGCCGAGGAGTTCCAGCAGGCGTTCGACGTCATGCGTTCCGGCACGTCAGGCAAGGTCTTGCTCGACTGGGCGTGAATGAGCCAATCCGCGGCTGCCGCACCGAAGGGGCCTTAGCGTGAAGCCAGAAGTCGCCGCGGTGAAGGCGCTCATATTCCTCGGCCTCATGCTGGTGGTTGGCGGCGCCGTTACCACCACGTGGCTGGCGCCAGGCAGCGCACGCGGTGGCAACAGGCGCATCGTGACGTGGCTCGTCATCGTCGGCGCCGTGGCCCTGGTGGCGGCGTCCCTGCTAGAGGTAGTAACGGTGCTGCAGCAGGTGCTTGGCCGTGCGGACGGAGCACTCGTCAGAAGGTACCTCTGGTCGACGCAGCATGGGGCAGTCGTCAGGCAGCGGGCGGTGCTAGCGCCCATCGTCGCCATGGTGACCGCCACCATCGCCTGGTGGCCGTCCGGCGCCTCTACGCCCAACTGGCTGCGCGGTCGGCCCGCCGCCGCTGCACGCCGAGTGCTCGGTGTGGTCGCCATGGCCGCCTCGGCCTGGCTGCTCTTCGGCTTCAGCCGCATCAGCCACGCCGCGGCCATGGGAGGCAACCTGCCGTTGGGCGCCGACTTCGTTCACCTCCTAGCGGCCGCAACGTGGGCGGGGCCGCTAGGCTACCTCGCGCTGATGCGCCACGGCGAAGTCGGCCGCGGCGCCATGCTCATCGCATTCAAGCGCCTGTCGGTGGTTGGCCTGACTGCCATCATGGTGCTTGCCGTCTCTGGCACCTTCACCGCGCTGACTCACATGTCAGAGCCAGCGGTCTTCGCTCGTTCCGGTTACGGGATCGCCCTCTGGGTCAAGCTCGGCCTCTTCGTCATGGTGTTGGCGGCGGCAGCTGCGAACCGCTTCGCGTACATGCCGCGCACGCTTCGTGGCAGTTCGAGTGAGGCCCTCATGCGGTCGGTGCGCGTTGAAGCTCTGCTCGTCGTTCTAGTCATCCTCGCGACTGGGGCGCTCACGACGTCACCTTTACCGCACGGCGAGGGCGGCATGACCGGGGCGTGGGACAACCTGTTGAACCTGCTCGGACTCATGGGGCGCTGAGCGCCCAGTCGCCACACGCCAGCGCGGTGCGCACTGACCACGGCGCAAGCAGGTTCCGAGACTACACTCCGCCTAGCGCGGCTCGCTTCTAGCACCACCTTCAGCTGGGCCCGCAAGCCGCGATCGCGCGTTCCACCTTCGGGGCGCGCCATTGCCCCAGGGGAGGGGTCACATGTTTCGCCACCTCCTGTTGCCTTTGACGGGCGGCCAACTAGACGCGATCGTCATCGGTCACGCCCGTGCCATCGCCCTTAAGTCCGAGGCCGACATCCGCATCATCCAGGTGCTAGAGATCCCATCGCAGGGCACCGCTGCCTACCCTGTCGACGCCGTCGAGTGGCACGCCCTGCGGCTGGAGGCGGAAGCGTACTTGGAGCGCGTCTCCTCCGACTTGAAGGCCGCTGGGTTGCAGGTCGACAGTTACGTCCTAGAGGGCCAATCCTCGGAGCACATCATCCACCACGCCCACCAGGGCGCCGACCTCATGGTGTTGC
>JBIQMD010000080.1:0-6775 GCA_044463725.1 Truepera radiovictrix | reverse complement strand
CACGGGCGGCGGCTTGTTGGACAACCTCATCGTCGCGCCCCTGACGACATTGCAACGCGCCATTGGCGTAAGCGACCGTTACAGCCTGCTGGCCGTCGCCAGCGCGCAGCCTGAGCGCGCAACCAAAGTAGCGAGCGCCATCCAGGAGCGCTTTCCGGAACTCGGAGCTCAAACTAGCTCCGAGCTCTTCACGCAGGTCAACACGAGCCTCAAGGTCTCGGACATGATCAGGCTTGGCATAAGCGCCATCGCCCTCATCGTCGGCGCCATCGCTGTGGCGAACACCGTGATGATGAGCGTCTTCGAGCGCACGCGCGAGTTCGGGGTGATCCGCGCCGTTGGCGCCAGGCCGCGCTTCCTCTTCGGTCTCGTGCTCACCGAATCTTTGCTGCTCTCACTCGCCGGCGCCGCCGTCGGCGTGGTGCTAGGGCGGATAGGCGTGTACGTGGTCAACCGCGTGGCGTATGACTACGTCGGGTTGCACGTCGCGCTCCTCACGCCGCGCCTGGTTGCCTTCGCGGTGCTCGTGGCACTTGGCATGGGTCTGCTATCTGGCCTCTTGCCAGCCGCGCGCGCTTCGCGCATACCCGTCGCCGTAGCATTGGCGCGCGAATAGTGGTGCACGGCACACTCTTCTAGTCCGACTGGTAGGGGTAGGCCCAGGGCGCTAACATCGTGGTATGGCCCACCAGCAGCACAAACGGATAACCCTAGCGATTAGCCTGCTCCTGCTGCTAAGCGCCGCGTTCGCCCAGACCTACCGCTGGTCGGACGTGATTCAGCTCGTCCAGATCCAGGCGGACGGCAGCGTCATCGTCGACGACACCCGCACCCTCTCAACTGACGAGGACTTCGGCGAGGCCTTCATCTGCGTGAAGCTAGCCCCCGGTCAGCAGCTCACCTTGCTGGACGGCTCTGGCGCGTTGGGTAACGGGCCTCGTGCGACCGCGTACCAACAGCAGTGTTCGGGCGGCACCGAAGTCGTCGTGCGCAATTCGACGCGCGTCGCGGAGCGGCGTGTGCGCTTCGTCTACCGCCTGGAGAACACGGTGGACTTCCGCAGCGACGTCACGCAGTGGTACTGGCAGATCCTCGAACAGGAGCACCCACCCGTGCGTGGCTACCATCTCACCGTCACCACGCCCGGCCCCTCCCCGACGCCTTACGACGCTTACGTTCACCGCTTCGGCAACACCGAACTGCCTACGGTCGTTCTCAGCGCCGACCGCAGCCAACTCGACGTGTCGTTCAACCGCATTCCGGACGGTGACGGCGTGGAGATCCGCTTCCTGATGGACCCAGCGCTCTTCGAGGTCAAGAGCACGCGGCCTGGCATGGAAGAGTTCCTGCTAGACGAGACCAGGGTGGCTGGCGTTCAGACCGTCATGCAGGTCAGGCGCTCACCATGGTGGGCGTTGATACCCCTCGCGCTCTTTGGCATCACTGGCAGCGGGGCCATCGGGGCGTACAGGCGCTACGGCCGCGAGCCGCGCATGGAGACCATGAAGTACCCGTTCGAGCCACCATCCACCTTGCCGCCCGCTGCCGTGACTTCCATCCTGCAGCAGACGGCCGCCAACATGGGCCCTGCGTTCCACGCGACCATCATGGACCTCATGCGACGCGGCTTCGGGGAGTTCGACACTAGCGTGAACAAGGGCAAGGACTTCGCCATCAACCTCAACCCCGCGGCCGATACCGGACGCCTCCAACCGTTCGAGCTCGACGTCTTGAATTACCTACGGGCGGCCGCGGCCCCCGGAGAGTCCGATCGCCTCAGCAGCCAGGAGTTGAAAACGTACTCGCAGCGCCGGGCGTCAACGTTCATGGCGGCGTGGGGGCCGAAAGTGCGCTCGTGGCTTGAAGCCAAGTTCGGCGGACCCCTGACCTCTGCGGAGAGCCGCACAGCAGCGAAGACCGCCACTATGCGCCTGCTACTCGGCGCGCTCGCTAGTTTTGTGCTCATCTTCGCCCTAGCTGGCACGGCGAGCGCGATCGCTATTGCGCTGACGATCGCGCAGGTGGCCGCAGCCATCGTCGCGGGCATCGGCATCATGGCCTGGCGTCCAGAAGTGGCGGCGGAGGTGTACGGCTGGAAAGGCTTCAAGCGCACCCTCACCGACTACACGCGCATGAAGGACGCCCCGCTCGACTTCTTCAAGTTGTGGGACGTGTACTACTGCTATGCGGCTGCCCTTGGCGTAGCTGACGCCTATCTGAAGACGCTGCAGAAGGCCGCGCCGCTGGCCGGGGTAGACGAAAGCGTCATGATGTCCAGGGCCACCTGGATGACCAGCGGCAGCTACTCCTCGATGTCGAACCTGTCCTCGCTTAGCCGCTCCATCAGCAGCCTTTCGAGCGCGCTCAACTCCGCCTCCGCGTCGGCGTCGTCCGGTGGATCGTCAAGCGGTGGCGGCGGCGGTGGCGGCGGGGGTTCGTCCGGGGGGCGTTGAGCACGGTTAACATGGGCCCGATGCTACGAGCCGTCGGCCTCACGAAGTCATACTTGACCCCTGCCGGCACCGTTACCGCGCTAGCAGGCGTCGAGGTGGCGTTTCAGCCGGGGAAGCTGACGACCATCGTTGGACCGTCTGGCTCAGGCAAGTCAACGCTCCTCAACCTCCTGGCTGGCTTCGACTGGCCGACAGCGGGTGAGGTCTACCTCGGCGACGAGCTGCTATCGGGCCTAGACGAGAGCGAGAAGTCGCGGCTGCGGCTGCACCGCTTCGGTTTCGTCTTCCAGTCCTACAACCTCGTCGCCGTGCTCAACGCTTGGCAGAACGTGGCACTACCCCTAGGCCTTGCCGGCCAGGACGCCGCCAGGCGCAAGGCAACCGCTACCGCCATGCTCGAGCGCTTCGGCCTCGGGGGGCGCGCAACGCACTTGCCAAGCAAGCTCTCCGGTGGCGAGCGCCAGCGCGTCAGCCTCGCCCGCGCGCTCGTCAACGACCCAGAAGTCGTCTTCGCGGACGAACCCACGGGCAACCTGGACAGCCGCAGCGGCCGTACCGTGTTGACGGCGCTACGTGATGTTGCCGCCGAGGGACGGACCGTCGTCGTAGTCACGCACGACCTTGGCATAGCCGAGCGCGCCGACGCCGTCTTGGAGTTGCTGGACGGGCGCGTAACCGGCGCCCACGGCGCGATAACGGCAGTAGTGACGGGACCACAAGCAGATAGGGTGAACGAGCATGTCGACTAAGAGTGAGACCGCAACTGGGCTCTCATCGGCCGCCCGCACGGCTGCGGCCTGGGGCGCCATCCTCGTTGGACTCGGGGTGGCGTTCGGTGCCTTCGGGGCGCACACCTTGGCGGACTTGGTGACTCCCGCGCGCTTGGCGACCTTCGAGACTGGCGTGCGCTACCAGGTCTATCACGGCCTAGGCCTACTCGCCCTAGCCGCCCTCGCCCCGAACGGTCGGTTGGCTTCCGCCGCGGCGCCCTTCCTCATCGCGGGCACGCTACTGTTCACCGGCTCGCTGTACGTCATAGTCGCAGGCGGCCCGAGTTGGTTCGGGGCCGTCGCCCCGCTTGGCGGGGCGCTCCTCATCGTAGGTTGGACCGTGACGGCCTACAGGCTCCTGCGCTCAGCCTAGGCTGAGGTCGCCGCCGGCGAACACGCGCCGCAAGTAGTCGAACGACGCCTTGGGGGTGCGCCGCATCGTCTCCCTATCGAGCGCCACTATCCCGAACTTGCGGGTGTAGCCGTCGACCCACTCGAAGTTGTCGACTAGCGTCCACGCGAGGTAACCGCGGACGTCGCAGCCCGCGTCCCTAGCGGCTGCCACGGCCCGTAAGTAACGGGCAAGGTAGCGGATGCGCGCCCTGTCGTGCACCTTGCCATCAGGGCCTTGCGAGTCGGGGTAGGCGGCGCCGTTCTCGGTGACGACAACGGGCGGGTTGCCGTACTCGTCCTTCAAGCGCAACAAGGTTTGCTCGAGCGCAGCCGGGGCAACGCGCCAGCCCATCTGAGTCTCTTCGACGCCAGCTTCGGGCGGCACGATCTCCATGCCGAGCAGACCCTCGCCCGCCCTCACGCGCTGCAGCGTGTAGTGGTTGACGCCGAGCACGTCTACGCGTTGGCGCATGAGCTCCGCGTCACCTGCCCGCACAAGATTTCCCATGAAGCCCTCGATCGGTTCTGGGTAGCTGCCGAGCAGCAGCGGGTCGAGACTAGCGCGGTTGTAAGCCGCGTCCGCCAGCGCCGCTGCCGCGACGTCTTCCTCCCGCGGGTCAGCTTCACCTGGTCCGGCTGGCAGCGTCGGTTGAAGCGACACCACAGTGCCGAGGCGCAGGCCGGCGTCCAGGTCGCGCAGTCTAGCGATGCCAGCACCAACGGCCACGTTCTGGTGGTGCACGGCGGCCAAGTATGCGCCGAGGTCGGAAACGCCTGGCGCGTGCATGCCAGCGAGGTGGCCGAGAAGCGCGTGAACGTTCGGCTCGTTGAGCATGAGGAAAGTACGCACGCGGTCGCCGAGGTGCCGCGCTACCCGCTCGGCGTAGTCGGCGAAGTAGTCGGCGGTGTCTCGCCACACCCAGCCGCCGCGCTCCTGAAGCGCTTGCGGCAGGTCCCAGTGGTAGAGGCAAACCCACGGCTCTATCCCTGCGGCCAGCAGCGTGTCTACCAGGCGGTCGTAGAACTCGAGGCCTGCCCACGAGTGAGGCCCCCTGCCCTCCGGTAGCCAGCGCGGCCATGAAACGGAGAAGCGGTAGACGCGCGCACCCAACTGGCGCATGAGCGCCACGTCTTCTGCGTAGCGGTGAAAGTGGTCGGTGGCAACGGCACCACTCGAACCATCGACTATGGCGCCCTCGCGTGTAACGAAGCGGTCCCAGATCGACTCACCCTTACCGCCTGCCGTTGTGGCGCCCTCGATCTGGTATGCCGACGTGGAAATGCCCCAGAGGAAATCGTCAGGGAAGTTGGTCACTAGCAGGCTCCTGTCGGCGTGATCGCGCGGCACCCCGGTGCGCCTTGGCTCCGGCCGCAGCCACCGCCAGCCTACGCCCACGGCTGCCCGCGCAGGCCGCCCTCGGCCCCTGCGACTGGACGTTGAGCAGCCGGTGTAGCATCGCCGTCATGCCACGAGGTCAAGGTACCGCTGACGAGGCCCGCAGCAAGGTGTGGTGGGTACTCGGCGTCGCCCTCGTCGCCGTGTCTTTCGCATCCATCTTCATCCGTTGGGCCGACGCGCCAGGCGTGGTCGTCGCCTTCTACCGCATGCTCATTGCAGGTGGGCTGATGGCCCCACTGACACTGGCAGGGCTGCGCAGAACGCGGCCGAGCCCGGCTGCACTCCGCGCCACCATACTGGCTGGCACCATGCTCGCCGTGCACTTCGCGGCCTGGATCACCTCGCTTAGTTTCACGACGGTTGCCGCCAGCGTCTCGCTGCTCGCCACCTCACCCCTTTGGGTCGCGCTGTTCGCATGGTTCTTCCAGGGCCACGCACCGACGTTCATGCAGATGGTCGGTGTCCTCGTTGCAATGGCTGGCGGGGCAGTGATCGGTTTCGGCGACCTGAGTGGGGGCACGCAACCCGTCCTCGGTGACGCGCTTGCCCTACTCGGCGCGGCGGCTGCTGGAGCGTACTTGTTGCTCGGCAGGCGGGCGCAAACGCTCGGCCTCGGGTTACAGGCATACGCCGGCAGCGCCTACCTCGTTGCCGCCGTCGTGCTCGCGCCGCTGCCTCTGATCTTCGGAGCGCCTTATAGCGGTTACCCGGCGGCCACCTACTTCTTCGTAGTCGTGCTCGCCGTCGTGCCGCAGCTCATCGGCCACACGGGCCTCAACTACGCAGCCAAGCGCCTGGACCCGGCGGTCGTGGCGGCGGCTTTGCTGCTCGAGCCGGTCGTGTCAGGGGTGTTGGCGCTGGTGCTGTTCGGTGAGGAGCCAGGCGCCCTAACCCTCGTTGGGGCCATCATTCTTCTCGCTGGGATCGGCATTGCGCTACGCGCGGCGGCACCCAAGAGGGAGCTAGCGGAGTAGGCGCGGCGCACGCAACGTAGTTGTACCGCGTGCAAAATCCTTTGGTTCCTGCTACCATATGTGACGTGCTCGTGTGCGTTGAACTCTACGATAACCTACGCCCACAAGCTGCAAGCCCCCTCTCTACCAACCAGGCTACGCACCGGCTACACACCGGCGCGTAACCGCTATTGGGCCGGGGAGCCCAAGTATCTCATGCGTTCAGTAGGCGGCCTAAGCCACCACGCCGTACCACTCGCGCCCGGCGGCGCGCTGCGAAGGGAGCCAGTTGCATTGAAAGACCAAGGTAAGACGTTCAAGATGGGTGATCAGGTTGTTCTACCACCTTATGGTGTTGGCATCGTAGCAGGTACCACAGAGCGCACCGTTGCGGGTGCCAACCAGAAGTACTACCAGGTCGAGTTCCCCAACGGAACGTCTCGCGCGTACGTGCCGGTCGCTGCCCCCCAGGGCGCCGGCCTGCGCGCCGCCCTAACGCAAGACGAAGTTCAGAGCGTCCTCGAGCGCCTGCAGAACGGCCGCATCACCCTCCCTAAGCAGTGGGCAGCGCGTCACCGCAAGGTAACTGACCTCCTCACCACCGGCGACCCTTACCAGATCGCTACGCTAGCTAGCGAACTGCGCCGCTGGGACCTCGAGCGCGGCCTGCCTGACCTCGACCGTCAAGCGTACCGCCGCGCGCTGCGCCTGCTCGCAGGCGAGATCAGCGCAGTGCTGCACATCAGCCAGCAAGAAGCGCGCGTGCTGATGGACGCGGGCGAGGAAGACGAACTCAACTAGGTAGCG
>JBIQMD010000079.1:5071-6808 GCA_044463725.1 Truepera radiovictrix | reverse complement strand
GGAGTACGTGGTCGACGGCAACGACGGCATCAAGGACCCGCTAGGCATGTCCGGTGTGCGCCTCGAGGTCGACGTGCACATCGTCGCTGGGGCCCAAGGTCCGCTGCAGAACCTCAAGCGCTGCGCGACGGACGCGGGTATCGGCGTCGACGGCATGGTCGTGCAGGCGCTCGCCTCCGGACTTGCGGTACTCAACCGCGGCGAGCAGGAACTGACAACGCTGCTGATAGACATCGGCGGGGGCACGACGGACGTCGGCGTGTTCCGCCGCGGCACGCTCTCGCATTCAGCGGTCATCCCCCTGGGCGGTGACCACATCACGCAGGACATTAGTCAGCTGCTGCGCATCCCACCGGACGAGGCGGAGCGCGTCAAGCGCCGCTACGGCGTTGCCCTCCCCGAACTGGCGGACCGCGACGTCGAGCTGGAAGTCGCGAACCCGAGTTACACGGCGAGCATCTCGACCTTCGAACTAGCTCAGGTCATCCGGCCACGCGTCGTCGAGATACTCGACATGGTCAGGCGCGACATCGAGCAGCGCATGGGCGCCCTCGAGTTGCTGGCTGGGAACGTGGTCATCACTGGCGGCGCTTCGCTCATGCCAGGCGTCGAGCAGGTCGCCAACGACCGCTTCCGTCTCCCCGTGCGCATCGGTAAGCCGGACGGCGTGTCCGGCCTCTCGGACGTCGTCGCGAGCCCAGCTCATGCAACGGCCGTAGGCTTGGTACGTTACGGCGTTGCGCATGGACCGCTGATCGTGCCGACGACTCGCCGAACCCGCCCTAGCGACGATGAGGGCGAGAACTTCATCGGCCGCATTCGTAAGGTACTGAAGGACTTCTTCTGAGGTTGATTTGGAAAGGTGGGCGAGGCGATGAGTAACGTCGACAACGCGGTCATCCGGGTAATCGGGCTGGGTGGCGGGGGCAACAACGCGGTTAACCGCATGATCGAGACTGGACTGCGGGGTGTCGAGTTCGTTGCTGCTAACACCGACGCGCAAGTGCTGGCCACTTCCCTCGCCGACGTCCGCATCCAGAT
The DNA here is from genome assembly GCA_044463725.1 of Truepera radiovictrix. Classification (GTDB taxonomy): domain Bacteria; phylum Deinococcota; class Deinococci; order Deinococcales; family Trueperaceae; genus JAAYYF01. The sequence goes on along the minus strand of JBIQMD010000079.1, from coordinate 5,767 downwards.
GGGCGATCACCTGACGAAGGGCCTCGGCGCCGGCGCCGACCCAGAAGTCGGCGAGAAGGCCGCTCTCGAGGACCGTGACCGCATCGCGGAAGCGCTGCGCGGCTCTGACCTCGTGTTCATCACGGCTGGCATGGGTGGCGGCACGGGCACTGGCAGCGCACCGGTGGTGGCCGAGGTCGCCCGCGAGCTCGGCGCCTTGGCTATCGCCGTCGTCACTTCGCCCTTCCAGATGGAGGGGCCGCGCCGCATGGCGCAGGCGCAAGAGGGCCTTAGGCGCCTCGAGGACAAGGTCGACGCGCTCATCGTGGTGGTGAACCAACGTCTCATGTCTGCCCTCGACCGTAAGGCGCGCCTGCAGGACGCGTTCCGCGTGGCCGATCGCGTGCTGTACCACGGCGTTCGCGGCATCAGCGACGTCATCAACGTCCCTGGCCTCATCAACGTGGACTTTGCCGACGTCAAGGCGCTCCTCAAGGGCGCTGGCACGGTCCTCATGGGCATCGGCGCTGGACGCGGCGAGAACCTCGCAGACGAAGCTGCCGAGAGCGCCACGCACTCGCCGCTGCTCGCTCGCGGCGTCGAGGGCGCCCGCAACCTCCTCATCAACATCACTGGTTCGGACGACCTCACCCTCCACGACGCGAACGAGATAGTCACGAAGATCTGCGACGCCACCGAGGTCGATGGCCCCAACGT
>JBIQMD010000079.1:0-5061 GCA_044463725.1 Truepera radiovictrix | reverse complement strand
ACGTACGACGACGACGCAAGCGACGAGGTCCGCGTTACCGTCATCGCAGCCGGCTTCGATCAGGCCCCGCAGACGCGCGTGCTGCGCCCAACGCACCTGCGTGGTGGCGTCGGCAGCGCGGGTGGCGGCAAGACTTACGACCCAAGCAACTACGACATCCCCGCCTTCTTGCGCTACAACCCAGACGGCAACGACAACTGAACGCAGCTAGGCGCGGTGCTACGGCACCGCGCCGCGATTGCCTGAATTCGGAGCAACATGCGCGACATCAAGTTCCGGGGGCGGCTCATAACGGTAGCCGTCCAGGACGAACATTGGGAGATAGTCGAGCACCCTGACGCCGTGGCAGTCATCGTTGCTCGCGGGCGCGCGTTGCTGGGCGTGCGCCAGATGCGCCCAGCGGTAGGCGTTAGCACTTGGGAGGTTCCAGCCGGGCTGATCGACGACGGTGAGGACCCAGCGGCCGCGGCCGCGCGCGAGCTGACGGAAGAAGTGCAACTCGCAGGCGACCTGCAGCTGATCACGCGCCTCTACGCCTCCCCTGGCTTCACTGACGAACAGTGTTATCTCTACGAAGCGACGGACCTGCACCACCAACCAGGCACCCCAGACCAGGGCGAGCACCTCGCGCCGGAGTGGCGTGACGCCCTCGAGGTGTGGAACGCCGTGCTTGCAGGGACCGAGTCAACCTCCGGGGTGACGCTGCTTGCCGTCAGGCACGTGCTCGCGCGCTCCGGCGTCAACCTGTGACTCTCCCTCGAACGACTACCGACCTGGCTGACGCGGAACTCCGCGGCGCCGTCCTGTGCATCGGCAACTTCGACGGCGTGCACCTAGGGCACCGCATGCTCCTCGCCCGCATGCGCGACCTCGCAGAGGAGTTGCGCCGCCCCGCGGCTGTCATCACCTTCTTCCCACCTGCTCGCGTGCTGTTCGAAGGCGCCACCTTCCTCATGACCCCGGAGGAGAAGCTCCTCACCCTTGCCGAGTTCGCGCCGGGCGCGGTCGTCAACCTGACCTTCGATAAGGCGTTCGCCGCTACTCCCAAGGAGCTGTGGCTGGGCGAGCTGGCCGCGCTCGAGCCCGTTGCCATCGTGGTCGGCGAGGATTTCCGCTTCGGGAACGGTCGGAGCGGCGACATAGCCGACTTGCGGACCATCACGGACCACCTAGAAGCCTTCACCCTGCTAGAGGTAGATGGCGTGCCGGTCAAGTCGTCGCGCATCAGGGACCTGCTAGCGGAAGGCGACGTGACTGGCGCTGCCGTGCTACTCGGCGAGCCTTACCTCGTGCGCGGCGCCGTAACGCTTGGTCAGCAACGCGGGCGCAGCATCGGCTACCCTACCGCCAACCTGGAGGTGGCACCTGGCAAGGCATTACCCCCCGGCGTGTTCGCCGTTCGGGTCACGGTGGGGAACGAGACGTTCGGCGGCATGGCGAACGTCGGCGCCCGCCCAACGTTCGCAGAGGCGCCGCCTGCGCTCGAGGTGCACCTCTTCGACTTCAGTGGCGACCTCTACGGCTCCAGCATCGACGTGCGCTTCGTCGAGCGGCTGCGGGGGCAGGTGCGCTTCGCGGGGGTCGACGAGTTGCGTGCGCAGTTGGCGGCAGACGAAGCGGCCGCGCGCCGCCTCTTGGCTGCCTGAGCCCGACCACGAACGTATACTCCCGGCATGTGGATCTACGGGCGTAACGCTGTCTTGGAGGCCCTTCGCGACTCGCAAGTAGAACGTGTCGCCGTCGCGCGGGGCGTGCAGCCAGCCATCCTCAAAGAACTGCGCCGCGCCAGCAGCGCGGCAGACGTGCCGCTTGACGAGGTGCCGCGCATCCAGCTAGACCAGGCGCTCAAGACTACGCAGCACCAAGGCGTGGCGGCGCTCCTGCCCGAGATAAGGACGGTGCCGCTTTCCGCCGCGATCGAGCGTGCAAGCGAGCGCGGTGAGCGGCTCCTGCTCGTGCTCCTCGATCATCTCACCGACCCTCGCAATGTTGGCGCCATCATCCGCAGCGCCGAGGCGCTCGGCGCGCACGGCGTGGTCATGGAGGAGCGCCGCTCAGCGCCCCTCACTGCCGTGGTGGTCAAGGCCGCGGCTGGGGCCACGGCGCACATACCGCTTGTCGTCGTAACGAACTTGGCGCGCACCATCGAGGAGTTGAAGACGGACGGCGTGTGGGTGTACGGCGCAGACGGCGGCGCAACCAACAACCCGGGCGACCTCGATTGGGCTAGGCCCGTAGCGTTGGTCATCGGTTCGGAGGGCGACGGCATGCGCCGTTTGGTGCGAGAACGCTGCGACGAACTCGTAGCGATTCCGTTGGCTGGCCGTGTCGGCTCGCTCAACGCCGGCGTTGCGGCCGGCATCCTGCTTTACGCCGCAGTTTCCGCGCGGTCGAACGTCAAGGCGCCCAGTAGCGGCGCGGAACGGTGATCAGTCATGGCTAGGGCCCTGAAGAGCAGTGACCTACTGACGCTAGCAGCGGTATCGGACGTGCAGGCGGCGCCGGATGGGCGCTCGGCCATCTGGGTCGTCACCGACATCGTGTCAACCCGCGAAGGAGCCAAAGGTGGCTCACAGAGTGCCTCCGACGCAAACCCGCCGCGTTACCGAAGCCGACTGCACCTCAGCAGAAACCTAGCCAAGCCGGGCGGCGGCGCCTTCACGCGCGGCGAGTACTCCGACACCAAGCCGCGCTACTCACCTAGCGGCGACCGCGTGGCTTTCCTGCGCGTGGCCGAGTCAGGTGGCCGGCCGCAGCTGTACGTCATGCCGCTGGACGGCGGCGAACCCGAGCGCCTCACCGAGCACAAGACGGGGGTCTCGTCGTTCGCGTGGGCGCCTTCCGGCGATGAGATTGCGTACGTAACGTTGGACGATTACGAGGACCTAGGCGCGAAGAACGGTCTTCCCCGGCGCATAACGAAGCGCTACTGGCGAGCCGACGGGGCGGGCGTGCTGCCGACGACGCCAGCGCAGGTTCACGTCGTCGACTTAGGCAGTGGGGCGACTCGCAAACTCACCGACCTACCTGGTTCCCCCACCCTCCTGGCGGTCGCGCCAGACGGCCTCACGCTCTGGGCGCTCGTCATGGCGGGCGAGCGGCCGCGCGGCGACTTCACGACCGACCTGGTTACCGTCGACCTCAAGACCGGCGCCCATGCCGTTAGGCTGCCCGAGCTCATCGGCGTGTCAACGCTCGTGCCGTCGCCGGACGGCAAGTGGCTGGCGTACACGGCCAGCCAAGTGCAGGACGACGTTGCTTCCGAGCCGGGCGTGTGGGTCCTCGACCTGGGTGTGAAAGGCGGCCAGCCGCGCTTGATCTCTGGCGAGCACGTTACGCCCCCGAGCGCTGGCGGCGACAGCCGCTACGGCGCGTACTCCTCCGCACCGGTGTGGAGCCCAGACTGCCACAGCCTGCTGATCAACGTGAACGCGCAGGGTGCCAGTGGACTCGCGCGCATCGACCTGGCCGGCAACGTGGAGGTGCTCCAGCCCGAGCGGCGCGTCGTGACTTGCTTCGCAGTTCCGAGGGACAGCAGCGAGCTGGAGGCGTTGTTCACGGCCGAGTACCCCGACCGTCCTGGCGAGGTCTACGCCCGCTGGCGCGACGGCCGCGAATCGCAAGTCAGCCGCGTTAACGCAGCATGGAGCCGCCGCCTCACACTAGTCACCCCGGAAGGTCCGTTCGCGGCTGGCGCCGCCGACGCGCCTTACTGGCTGCTAAGGCCGGCGCAGGCGCGTGCCGACGGCGCGGCCGTCGTTCAGGTACACGGCGGGCCGCACACGAACTACGGTTACGGCTTCAACCTGGAGTTCCAACTCTTGGCAGCGAAGGGCTACGCCGTCATCTTCGGCAACCCGCGCGGGAGCAGCAGTTACGGGTTCACCTTCGCCACCAGCTTCCTTGGCAACTACGGTTCGGTTGACGCGGACGACGTCATGGCCTTCGCCGAGGCAGGCCACGCCCGACTAGGCCGCGAGGACGCGCCCCTGCACCTTACGGGTGGCAGTTACGGCGGCTTCATGACGAACTGGCTGGTCGGGCAGACGACGCGCTTCCGCTCCGCCGTCACCCAGCGCAGCATCTGCAACTGGACGAGCATGTACGGCACCTCAGACATCGGGCCGTGGTTCGTCGAGCGCGAGATCGGCGGGGTGCCGTGGGGCGACGCCGAGGCGTTGTGGCGGCAAAGCCCCATCCGTTTCGCTGACAAGATCACGACCCCGCTCCTCATCGTTCATTCCGAGGAAGACTACCGCTGCCCCATCGAGCAGGGTGAGCAGCTCTTCTCGGTGCTCAAACGCCTCGGCAAGGCAGAGACGGAGTTCTTCAGGGTGCCAGCCGAAGGGCATGAGCTCTCGCGCTCCGGTCGCCCCGACCGCCGCGTGCTGCGCCTAGACGCCATAGTCGAGTGGTTCGAGCGCCACGCATAGGGCCGCTCGGCGTCACCCCGTTGGGCGCACGCCGCCCTAGCTTGTGGTAGCATCTTCAGTTGGCGCCTGGACCGGCATCGACTCCTATCATTGGATCCGGCCTGGGTAAGAAGAATCTGAAAGGTAATCCTCATGACCATGAACGCGGAACAGAAGCTAGAAGTAATGCGCAAGTACGGCAAAGACGGCCAGGATACCGGCTCGACCTCCGTGCAAGTCGCACTCCTCACCAAGCGCATCGAGGAGCTCAGCCAGCACCTTCAGGTCCACAAGAAGGACCATCACAGCCGCCGCGGCCTCCTCATGATGGTCGGTAAGCGCAAGCGCCTCCTCACTTACCTGGAGCGCACGAACTACGACGGTTACAAAGATCTCATCGCTAGCCTCGGCCTCCGCCGCTGAAGTCAGGCGTCAGGAAGCAGTCCACTCTGCTAGTTCGAGTCAGTGAAAGTACAAGCACAGCCGTCAACTGCGGCCGTCACAGCAAGTTCGGCTCTATCGGCGAGGCCAGTGTGGCCTCGCCGTTCGCACAGTACGGGGGCGTGAAGCTACATGGTGGCTGCGCCCATCTATTGCCCCACCGGGGCGCATCAAGCCGCCGTTCGCGTTCCAACAAGGACGCGTCACG
>JBIQMD010000078.1:0-6840 GCA_044463725.1 Truepera radiovictrix | reverse complement strand
CCTCGTTCGGCTTCAACCTGTTCGGTGACGGCCTGCGCGATCTACTCGACCCCACCTTGCGGGACGCATGAGCTCACGCTGGCCCGGCGCACTTGGGCTAACCTGGCCCAAGACCAGCCCAAGACCGAACAAGGGTGACAACTCTTGCGGCACCCTGGCAGGCCACTGACCGATTATCCACGTAGTTCACGCGAACAATTCTCCTGACAAGAAAGGCCTACCACTATGTTCACTTCGTCGCGAAACCTTGGCACCGCCGTGCTGACGGCGCTATTCCTCCTTCTCGGCTCCGCAGCCGCCCAGCACCCAACCTTCGAGACGGGCGCCATCGACGCCGTCATCGGGGGAGCCGCGTACCACGCATACACTTACGCCACCGAGGTCCCGGCCGACGTTGCAGACGGGGAGGAGGACGAGCGCGTGCGCGCCATCCTCGAGGCCGTCGCCGGCACCACACAGCACTCTGCCACCTTCAAGCACATGGACGAGGTGACTTTGGGCGGCATGGTGCTCACGCCCGCCACCATCTACGTCGCCCTCAGCACGCGCACCCACCACCCAGACGGCACGAGCATCGGTTCGTTCATGGTGCAGTTTGCCCTCGACCCTGAGACGCTCGAGCTAGTCGAGGACGAGGCGGTCGAGTTCAAGTTCTACCCGCGCGGCAGCAGCTACGACGACTACTACGCGTTCACGGACGGCGTCTTCGAACTGCACCCCATCCAGGTGGTCGACGAAGCCACGATGGCGATAAGCGGCACGTTCAGCGGCACCCTGAGTCACCAGAGCGACTACGACGTGGTGCACAACCCGGACGACGCCCTCACGGTAGAAGCGAGCTTCACCGTCTCCCAGGTCGTGGCTAACGACGCGGCGTTCAAGCTGATCATGGCCGAATGATCGGGCGCCCCGCCGCCAAGCGCACCCGAAAGGTGGAGCCGGTCACATTAACGTTTCCGAGGTTGATCTCTAACGTGCCTCAACCAAGCAACCCATACACTCGCCGTATGACCAGAACTGGCCAACTTCGCGTCACCACCCTAATGCTCGCCTTGGCGTTCGCGCTCTCGCTCGCCGCGGCGCAGATCGACCCGCGCGCCCAGGCGCTCTTAGACGGGCTGCCGACCTATGGCGACGGCGAGGCCGTGCACACCATCGAGAACGTCATGACGACCACCGTCTTCGCGGCTGGCGCCGACCCTCAAGAGGTGAAGAGCCGCACCATCATCGACTACGACAACCGCCGCATGCTCGTCGAGAACGAGCTGGGCGAGGGGCTCACCAGCCGCATGATCCTCAAGGACGGCGTCGTCACCATGACCATGGCAGGCATGCCGTTCGCGCTGCCAGTGCCCCCGGGAACTGCCGAGCAGCTCGAGGCCACCTTCGACGAGCCGACCTCGATCGCCGTGCGCGAAGGCGACACGGCCACCTACGATGGCGAAGTCGACTACGAGGTCCTCAAAGGCGAACAGGTGACTTACACGACGACCGCCCCAGGTTCAGGCGAGCCGGTCGTCGTCCACTACGTGTTCCAGGACGGCTCGCTGGTCGGCCTGTACATGAACTCGGACGGCTCGGAGATCGCCATGGTTTACGACGCCCCCGTGACCACCAACCTGCTCGCCGGCGCCGACATGACGACTTACATGTTGCAGGACGGCTCCTGGAACAAGGTCAGCCACACGAAGTTCATCTCGGTGACGGTCAACGGGCCGATCGACGAGAGCCTGTTCGAGTAAGCACAAGCCGCCGGCCGCACGGCCACACGGCTAGCCCTGCGCTAGCCCCGCGCTAAACCAGGCGCCGCATGACCCGCCCAGACTGGGCTCCCCACACCGCACCGTGGCCGTCACGCAATAGCCTGACGGCCACCTTGCTTTCTGGGTAGGCAAGCGCGACTTCATCGGGGCCTGCGAAGAACGCTGGCACGTCGACCTCCGGCCAGCCGACGGCGGCGCGCAGCTCACCGGCCGCGCCGCGGTAGAAGCGCATACGCCCGTAAGGTTCGCCTGAGAGGTAGTCGCCGAGGACCGCCTCCGCGCTGCCTGGCCCAGTCGCGGTCTGCGCGGACTCGTAAGGCACAGGCTCATACGCCGCCGCCGTCAACGGCAACCCAGCGCAGGCGTTCACCACGCGCATGAGGAGCTGCTCGGCAGGCACGCCGTCCAGGTTGCAGAGCACCACCACCCCAACCCCAAGCTCAGGCACGAAGCCGATGGCGCTAGACACGCCCTTCAAGCTGCCGCCGTGCTTGACGACCTTCAGCCCGTGATAGTCCTCGTTGATTGCTAGGCCGAGCCCGTAAGCCGCGCCTGGGGCGCTTGAAACGCGCGCCTCGCTCATGGTGCGCGCGTGCTGCCCGCCCTGCATGAGGTGGCGCACGTACGCGCGCAGGTCGGCCAGCGTGCTCTTGAGCATGCCGCCGCCCTGCATGACGCCGGTCGTCTGCCAAGCAGCCGAGCGCCGCACGGCGCCAGCGGCGTCTCTCGTGTACAACGTCGAGTGGTCGGCGTCGGCCATCACGGTCGCGGCGTCGAAGCCCGAGCGCTGCATTCCGAGGGGCGCGAGCACTTCTCGCCTGACGGCCTCTGCGAACGAAGCGCCGGTGACGCGCTCGATCATCCCGCCAACGAGGCAGAAGGCGTCGTTGCTGTACGAGTAGAGCTCGCCAGGGGCAGCCAGTGGCGCCGCGTTCTCACCCAGCCATGCCGCCAGGCCGCCGAAGTCCGCGACGCGTGCCGCGAGCGCCGCGATGCGCCCGCGCGCCTCGTCAGCGTCGAGTGCGGCAGCGGCCGCGTCTAGCTCGGCCAACGTGACGGAGGCGAGCGGCATCCCCATCGCGCCGGGCACCAGCGTCAGCCTCGCCTCGTCCAACGTCGGCCCTGCGGCTACCGGATCGGCTACCTGACTCTCATAACGCAGCCACGTCATGCTCGGCGTGGGGGGCAGACCGCTCGAGTGGCTGAGGAAGTGCTCCGTGCGCGGCGCCAGGCCCTCGGCCCAGAGCGGCCCGAAGTCGAAGTAACGCCGCACGCCGTCCGCCAAGCGCAACTCGTCGCGCTCCTGCAGCACAAGGGCAGTGAGCGCCGTGAACGACTTCGTGATGCTGGCCACCCCGAAGATCGTCTCAGGTGTGACCGGCAGGCCAGCCTCGCGGTCGCGGGCGCCGAAACCACGCTCCAACACAACTTCGTCGGCCGTGAAAACGCTAAGGCCTAGGCCTGGCGCACCGGCAGTGGTCCTCGTGGTTTCGGCCAAGTCGGAGAGCGTGGCGAGCAACTCATGCGCGGGCGAGAACATGGCGCACACACATACCACCCTCCCCCGCCACGGAACCCGTGACATCGCGCCGGGCAGCGCACTTTAGAATGGAGCGTCGCAACGCCTGCTCAGGGCCCCCGATCGACCACTTCTGATGGATCTAGAAACGACACTCGTCCCCGCGCTAGCGCTGCTGCCGTTCCTCGCCAGCGGAGTCGTACTTCTTTTGCCGCGCCATGCGCGCAACGCCGCCGCCGGGCTTGCGGGCGCCACCGCCGTAGCTGGCCTTGGCATCGCGGCGTGGCTCTACCGCGGCGTTACGGGCGGCAAGGTCATCGAGGGGAGTTGGGCGTGGCTGCCAGACATCGGGCTGCAGCTCACGTGGCGCCTAGACGGCCTGAGCTGGTTGTTCGTCCTCCTCGTGACAGGTATCGGCGCCCTCGTCGTGCTCTACGCCCGCTATTACATGGCGGCGGACGACCCCGTGCCGCGCTTCTTCTCCTACCTGCTCGCGTTCATGGGGGCCATGCTCGGCCTCGTGCTGTCTGGGAACCTCATCCAGCTCGTCATCTTCTGGGAACTGACGAGCCTGCTCTCGTTCCTGCTCATCGGCTATTGGCACCACAACGAGAACGCGCGGGACGGCGCGCGCATGGCCCTCACCGTCACGGGCTTCGGCGGGTTCTTGCTGCTCATCGGGGCCATCATCATCGGCCACATCGTCGGCAGTTTCGAGCTGAGCACCGTGCTGGCCAGCCGCGACGTGCTCACGGCCAGCCCACTGCTAACGCCAGCGATCTTGTGCGTGCTGGCCGGGGCGTTCGCGAAGAGCGCCCAGTTCCCGCTGCAGTTCTGGCTGCCTCACGCCATGGCGGCCCCAACGCCAGTCTCGGCCTACTTGCACTCCGCCACCATGGTGAAGGCCGGCATCTACCTCATGATCCGCCTGTGGCCCGTCCTTGCCGGCCACGACGGTTGGTACTACACCGTCAGCCTCGCCGGACTCATCACGTTCCTTCTCGGCGGCGTACTGGCCGTGTTCCAGAACGACCTCAAGGGCATCCTGGCTTACTCGACCATCAGCCACCTGGGGCTCATCACCCTGCTGCTCGGGCTCTCGACGCCCGCCGCGGCCGTGGCGGCCATCTTCCACACCCTTAATCACGCCACCTTCAAGGCCTCACTGTTCATGGCGGCCGGCATCATCGACCACGAGACCGGCACTCGCGACGTGCGGCGCCTAAGCGGCCTCTTCAAACGCATGCCGCTGACGGGCACGCTCGCCATGGTGGCGGCCGCGGCGATGGCCGGGGTGCCGCTCCTCAACGGCTTCATCTCCAAGGAGATGTTCCTCACCGAAACGCTCGAGTTCCACACGGGCTCGCTGCTGGACCGGCTCTTGCCGCTGCTGGCCACCCTCGGCAGCGCCTTCAGCGTCCTCTACTCCGTGAGGTTCATCCACCAGGTCTTCTTCGGGCCGGAAGCCACCGACTTACCGCGCAAACCGCACGAGCCCGTCGCCTGGATGCGCCTGCCCATCGAACTGCTCGTCGGCATCTGTCTCGTCGTCGGCATCATCCCGGCCATCTCCGTCGGACCGGCGTTGAAGTCCGCCGCGCTGGCCGTACTGGGCGCGGAAACGCCGAACTTCCACCTCGAGCTGTGGCACGGGTTCACTCCTGCGTTCCTCCTCTCCCTCGTCGCGATGGCGCTCGGCGCCGGCCTCTACGTGGCGCTCTACCACCGGCTCGCCAACCGCACCAGCACCGACCGGCCGTGGGCCGGCCGCGTGCGCGGGCGCCGCACCTTCAACGACGTCATGGCCTCGCTCGAGTTCGCCTCCGCCGCCATCGTGCGTTACTTCGGCACCGTCAGGCTGCAGCCTCAGCTCTTCCTCGTCGTCACCGCGGCCGCGGCGGCGGGTGCCGCTCCGTTCGTCTACCAGGCAATCACGAAGCAGGGCGCGCCCCTCACCCTGGGGCCCTTGCCGCTCACGGCGTTCTCCTGGCCGTTCCTCGTGCTGTGGCTGTTCGGTGTCGTCTTCGCGGTTGGCGCCGCCTACCTAGCCAAGTTCCACCGCGTTGCCGCGCTCATCTTCACCAGCGCGGCCGGGTTGGTCGTGTGCGTAACGTTCGTGTGGCTCTCGGCGCCAGACCTGGCGGTAACGCAGCTCCTCGTCGAGATCGTCACGACCGTCCTACTCCTCCTCGGCTTGCGCTGGCTGCCGCGGCGTGCGGCACTGCCCGTCACGGACCGCGCCGAGCGCACCCGCGCCAACTTGCGACGCGGCCGCGACCTAGCGCTCGCGCTCGTTGCAGGCGCTGGCATGGCCGTCCTCGCGCTGGCCGCCATGACGCGCCCGAACGTAAGCGGCATCTCGGAGTTCTTCGTCACCAACGCGTTAGGGGGCGGTGGCGGGCACAACATCGTCAACGTCATCCTCGTCGACTTCCGCGGCTTCGACACCCTGGGCGAGATAACGGTGCTCGGCGTCGTCGCCCTCACCGTGTTCGCGCTGCTAAGGCGCTTCAGGCCCGCGCGCGAAGTCGTGGGCAGCACGAGGCAACAGCAGCGGCAGGACGCTTACGACGAGGCCCTGAGCGGGCGCAGCGTCGGCGACACGGCCACCGATTACCTGTTCGTGCCGCGCATAGTCATGCACTTGCTCTTCCCCATCGTCACGCTCTTCGCGCTGCACTTGTTCCTGCGCGGCCACGACCATCCTGGTGGCGGCTTCGCGGCGGGGGTCACCATGGCCATCGCGTTCATCTTGCAGTACATGGCGCGCGGCACGCGCTGGGTGGAGGAGCGCCTGCGCGTCCTGCCACTGCGTTGGATCGGCCTCGGCCTCCTGCTGGCCGTCGCCACGGGCGTCGGCTCCTGGTTCTTCGGCAAGCCGTTCCTGACCTCGGCCCATGAAACGGTCGAGATCCCGTTCCTGGGCAGCGTGCCGCTTGCTTCAGCTACGCTCTTCGACCTCGGGGTGTTCGCCCTCGTCATCGGCGCCACCGTGCTCATGCTCATCGCCATAGCCCACCAGTCCATCCGCAGCGCCCGCCAAGCGCCGACCGCCGAGGAGCTCGAGGGCGCGACGAGCGACGCGCCGGCGACGCCAGCCGCGCCAGCCGCGAAGCCCGGCACCGAAGCGCCAGCAGCGGAAGGGGTCGGCTGATGGAAGTCGTACTGGCCCTGGGTATCGGCGTGCTGACGGCGGCCGGCGTATACCTCGTCCTCCGCCCCCGCACCTTCCAGGTGATCATCGGGCTGTCGCTACTCACTTACGCCGTCAACCTGTTCATCCTCAGCATGGGTAGCCTCGTCATCGGCGGCGCGCCGGTCCTCGCGGAGGGTGCAGACGTCAGCAAGTTCGCCGACCCGCTCCCGCAGTCGCTGGTGCTCACTTCAATCGTCATCAGCTTCTCGATGACGGCCCTGTTCCTAGTGATTCTCCTGGCCGCGCGCGGCCTGACCGGCACCGACCACGTCGACGGCGAGGAGGCAAGACCGTGACCGGCCTGCTTGAGGCCTTCAGGCAACACCTGACCGTCCTGCCCATCCTGTTGCCGCTAGTGGCCA
>JBIQMD010000077.1:0-6902 GCA_044463725.1 Truepera radiovictrix | reverse complement strand
CGACGATGTCTATCAGTTGCAGCTCGGGATCGCCGACCGCGTAGCGCTTGACGGTGCCGGTCGCCACCGACACCTTCAAGCTCAGGGTGACAGTCGCAGTGGTCAGCGGCATGGCCAGGTCGGCGAACGATGCCATGGCCGCCTGCATGGCGCAGGCGCTCGCCGCGGCGCGGCTGCCGTCATCGCCCGCGAACCAGCAGATGATGGCGTCACCGGCGAAACCAACGACGCTGCCGCGCTGCTCGCGCGCCGCTCCGATGAGCGCCTCGTAGAGCGTGTTCAAGTAGCGCGGCACTTCCTCTGCGCCGCGCCGCGGGCCAAGCACCTCGGCCAAGCGCGTCGTGAGCAGCGAGAACCCGACCACGTCCGCGAAGAGCGCGCTGCCAAAGCCGCCCCCTACCGCCCCGGCGCCGCCGAGTTCGGCCAGGCGATCTTCGGGGAGGTACGGGCTAAGGGAGCTAATCAAGTCAGGGGGCTCGTGGTCGACTCTCAACACCTCACAGGCTCGCCAGATGCTAGCACCGCTCGGCGGTCCGCCTCCGTGCCGCGCAGTCACCGGTCGCGCCCGGCGCCGTGGCAGCTAGGGCGCTCCCGCCAACCTTGCTCTCGTTGGAATCCAGTACTACTGCTCGGTGCGCGTCTCGTAGGTTGGCGTTAGCATCGCCCAAGTTCTGAACGGCGCCAAGTCGACGACTTCGCCTTCTAGCGTCTTGAAGCTCACTCCGACGCCCTGGCTCACGAACCACGTGCCGCGTTGGGCGCGGCCCTTCAAGTAGAGGGTGGCGTCGCCTGATTCCAGCGGTATGTAGAGCCTGCCGGCATTGTCGTCCGGCAGCGGCCTGGCGGTGATGTTGCCGACGAGCACCGCGTCGAAGAGCATGACCTGGCCGTCCGGGTGGTTGGCCGGCGCGCCGTCCCTTATCCAGCGGTACGAGCCGAGCACCGCGTCGTACCTGAAGCCCGACGTGTACGCGCCGCTGTACTTGACACTGACCTCGGTGACGGTGCCAGCAACGGGAGTCGGTGTGAAGACGGTGCCGGACACCAGGCGGGACTTCCCCGAGACCAACCGCAGCATGGCGGTGCGGAGGTCGTCGCCTGCGCCGTAGAGGTTGTATGGCGCGTTGCGCTCCCCCTCGCGGGCGAAGAGGGTGCCGTTGTTGTACGCGTTGAGCGTTGGCAGGAGCGAGTTGGCGATGGCGATCATGGCGCCAGGCGAGCCGCCATCGTGCACGAGCACCGCTTGGCTCGACCGTGCGAGCTCGACGAAGTAGTCGCGGGCGCTGCGCACGGGGCCGACGCGGCGCGGGAAGTTGCGGTCGTAGATGGCCATGAGGCGCGTAAGGCCACCCTCGACCGGCATCTCCACGATCATCGAGGCCTCGCGCAGCCCCGTCTGCGGGTAGCCGCCGACGTTGTCAATCAGCACTGCGAGCGGCTGCTCGCGCTGCGTCGAGTACGGCAGCCTCGCCTCTTGCGGAGGTGCGCCGGTGCCTTCGCCAACGCCGTCCGGCCCCGCCGCCCGCCCGCGCCCGTCCGCAGTGGCGTTCGGGTCCAGCGGTCCGGTCTGCCCAGCCGTAGCTGCGTTGCCGCCAGGAGCTAGGCGGCTGGTAGCGGTAGCTTGCACGTCGGTGTCACCGGCGCGGTCGCCTTGGGCCCCTGGCGCGCCAGCTGCCGTCGTTGGAGCGATGACGTCGGCGCGCAACGCCGGCACTGGCACGTTCCTGACTTGCGCTACGACGGCCTCTGGTACCACCTGCACGTCGCGGCTCGTACCCACTTGTGCCGCCACGCTCGGAGGCGCTAGTGGCCTGGTGCCGCTGACGCTGGCGCTGACACCGCTGGTATCGAGCGCCGTACCCGCAGCGACCTGGGCCGCCACTACCGGCGCTTCAAGCGGGCGTGCGGCGGTGACGGAGGCAGCGGCGTTAGGCGCCGCCAACCCGACCGCCTGCGAAACCTGAGCATTGACTGCGGGATTGGTCAGCTCGCGCGGCGCCTCGACGCTGGCGTTGGGTTGCGGGAGCGCCAAGTCGCGCGCCTCACTAACGTTGGCGGCTGGCTGTGCGGCGAGGGAGCGAGCCTCGGTGACGCTGGCGCTCACTTGCGGCACCGGCAGGAGGATCGGGTCGACGAGGGGCCGCGGCGTCATGGCCACTGGGTCGATCTCCGGCAGCGGCGTGACCGGCACTTCTGCCAGCGGCAGCGTCTCAGCTGGAGGGCTCGTCTCCGTGACTTGCGGCACGGGTAGTGGCGGCACCGGTACGTCAGCGGCCGTCGCCTCGGGCACCTCTGCTGCGGCTTGGGCAGGCGGAGCCTCGGGGGCTGGCGGTTGAGCGGTAACGGGGCGCGTCTCTGGAGACGTCGACTCGACCTGCGGCGCGGAGAGGTCGCGCGGTGCGCCCAGGGTGTCAGAGGCTACTTGCGGGGCGGGCGCTGGCGGCGCCGGGTTCTCCGCCGTCGCCGCTAGCGTCGTTTCCTCCGCGAACGCCGGGGTGCCGACATCGATGACGATGTAGGCAGGTTCTGGTTCCTTGGGAACGCGCAGGCCAGCCAAGAGCGCTAGAAGCAGCACTAGCATGTGCAGCGTGAGCGACACCGCCATCGCGCGGCGCTTGTCCGGGTCGCGCAGAACGGAAGCTTCAGCTTCATGGTGCTCGTCTACTTGGCTCACGCCGGCCATTACCTCAGCCTCCGGTCGAGATGGCGATGCGCTGTGCGCCGCCTTGCTTGATCAGGTCCATGATGCGCACCGCGGTGCCGTGCGGCACCTCGCGGTCGGCGCGCAGGACGACCGTGGTTAGGCCGGAGCGGTTGATCTCGTCACGGACCAACACCGCGAGTTGCGCTTCTTGCACGAGGCCGCCACTGAAGTAGACGCTGCCGTCCTTCGTGACGGTGACGGTGGGTAGGTTCGCTGGCTCAGCAACGGACATCTGCGCGTCCGGCAGGTCGACTGGCAACCCGGTCTCAACGGTGATGAACGTAGTTGAAACCATGAAGAAGATCAGGAGCAGGAACACGACGTCGACCATCGGCGTCAGGTCCAGTTCCGGCATGATCGTTTCGCGGCGGCGTCTGCGGGTCCGTCGCACGTTCTAGGCCTGGGTGGCGGGGCGAGCGCCTGGGCGCAAGTCCATGCGCCCCTCGCGACCGTCTTGCTGGTCGGACTGACGACCGCTCGACGCTTCATCGCGGCGGTTAGCTACCGCCTGCACGACGTTGCCCATGAGCTCCTCGCGGCGCTTGTCGATGTCACCGAGCTGCTTGTCGACCATGCTGTAGAGGTAGCCGTGGCCGACCAGCACCGGGATGGCGACTATGAGGCCGGCCGCCGTCGTGACGAGGGCCTGGCCGATGCCGTACGCAAGCTCACCTGGGTCGCCGGAGCCGTGCAACGATATCTGCGAGAACGTGATGATCATGCCCGTGACAGTGCCGAGCAGGCCAAGCATCGGCGTGATCTTGGCGATGACGGACAGCGGCAAGAGGCCACGGGAGAGCGACTGCTCCTCGGCGAGCGACGCCTCTTCGAACGCTGCCTCCACTGCCGGCCGGCCGTAAGGCAGCCGCTCGAGTGCAGCCTGCAGTACGCGCGCGACGGGCCCACCGTGCTTCTCGCATGCGTCAAGTGCGGCCTCGAGGTCGCGTTCCCGCACGGCGGCGTTGACGCGGACCATCAGGTTGGAGGTGTCCGTACGCTCGCGCCGCAGCTTGAGAAAACGCTCGACGAAGAGGTAGACGGCGTAGATGGAGAGCAAGATGATGACGACCAGGATCGGGCCGCCGCTCAGCAGCAGTTCAGTTACAGTCATTCCACGCTCCTTGCGCGGTCTTTCGCATTGGGCCGATAAACAGTGCGCCTGTGTTGTGCCCTATGGGTCATGCTATGCACGCCCCTCATGAACGCAATGAGAGCAACAGGGCCGGAGGTCCGACCACCGATTGCCTCAGCGGTGAGGGTAGCAGGCGGCGGCGCCGCGCCGTGTTGCCGCCGATCACGGTTCGGGAACGCGCCAGCGTTCAACCCGTGTTGCGCATGCCTGCACTGACGCCGAGGAGCGAGAGCATTACGCCGTACGCCAACTCCTCATGCTCGAGCCCCTCGGCCGGGTGCCCGCGCAGGCGCCGCAGGAGCTCGACCTGCAAGCGGCTGATGGGGTCGACGTAAGGGTTGCGCAGCACCAACGCCCTGGCCAGCACTGGATCGTTATCCAACAGCGCCGCACCGGTCACCTCCTCGACGAGTTCGACCGTCTCGGCGTGGTGGCGCTTGATGATGGCCCCGAAGTACTGCAGCTCTGGCTCGACCAGGGTGAGGTAGGCGTCGAAGATCGCCATGTCCGCCTTTGCGAGGCTCATCTGCGCGAAGTCGATCATGGTGGTGAAGAACGGCCAGTCCCGGTACATCTCGCGCGCCAACGCCGGCTCAATGGCGGAGAGCGCCGCGCCGAGTCCGTACCAGCCTGGCAGGTTGGCGCGACATTGGGTGAAGGCGAACACCCAAGGTATGGCGCGTAGGTTGGCGACGGTCGGCGCTCCGGCGCGACGCGTTGGGCGCGAGCCGAGATTGAGTTGGGCTAGCTCCTCTATCGGCGAGACTTGTTGGAAGAAGCGCATGAAGCCGTCCGCCCGCATGAGATCCTGGTAGCGGCCCATCGCGGCGGCGGCGGCAGTATCCATGGCCGCCAGGTGGCGCGGGTCGACACTGCCGTGCTCGTCAGGCACGCGCGCGCTAGCGAGGATGAACGCGTGCAGTACCTGCTCGAGGTGGCGGTGGGCCAGGTCGGGGTCCGAGTAGCGGTCGGCCAGCGCCTCGCCTTGCTCCGTAAGCCGCATGCGGCCCGCCACGCTGCCTGGCGGTTGGGCGAGGAAGGCTCTCCCAGCTGGCCCACCGCCACGCCCGATGCTAGTGCCGCGCCCGTGGAAGATGCGCAGCGGCACGTCGAACTCGCGGCACACCTTCGCTAGTTCGTCCTGCGCCTGGTACAGCGCCCACGAGGCGGTCACGAAGCCAACGTCCTTGTTGGAGTCGGAGTAGCCGATCATGACTTCCTGCACCCCGCGGCGCCTGACGTGAGCGAGGTAAGGCCCGACTTGGAAAAGGTCGCGCATTATGCCTGGCGCGGCCTCGAGGTCGGCCAGCGTCTCGAACAGCGGGGTCGCCTCGATGTCGGATACCCCGGCCTCCTTCGCGACAAGGAGCGCCTCGAGCACGTCTGAAACGCCTGCGGTCATGCTCACGATGGTGCTGCCGTGCGCGGCAGCGCCGTGCGTGGCCTCCATGTGGCGGAACTCGGCGAGGAACTCCAAGGCGCGCTCGGCCTCCTGGCCGATGGCGGCGCCACGAGCAAGGAGTGGGCGGGCAGACGCCAGCTCGCGGGCAAGCACGCTCACCCGTTCGGCCTCGCTCAGCGCGCCGTAGTCCGCCTGAACCCCCGCCATTGCCAGCATGCTGGCAATGGCGGCCTCGTAAACGGTGCTGTGCTCGCGCACGTCGAGCGGCGCGAGGGCGAAGCCGAAGGCCGCTGCGCGCCGCATCGGCGAGCGCAGGAATGCGTCGGCCGCCCTACCTCCATGCCCGAAGCGGAGGGCGGCCTCTAGTACGGTGAGATCGGCGCGGTAGCCATCGCTGCCTCCCGGGTAGCTGCCAGGCGCGTCGCGTTCGCGGAGCAAGGCGGCGTAGAGGTGCTCGAGCCAACGACGATACGGTTCGCCCTCGAAGCGGTCGCTTGCGCCCTCCACCGCCGTGCGCGCGTCGAGCGCCGCACGGAACTCGTCCGTCAGCATGGTGCGGCCCTCCCACTGAGAGAGGCGCTGCACGAGACCCTCGACGTCTGCCACGTACGCGTCGTACGCTACGCGCGCCTGCAACTCGAACGCCTCGCGCATGACACTTGGCGTTACGTACGGGTTGCCGTCGCGATCGCCGCCAATCCACGACCTGAACCGCAGGATGGGGGCAGGCGCCTCCCTAGTTGGGCTCAAGTGCCCGGCGCTTGGCGCGGCGCCGTCCGGGAAGTAGTCATCAAGCGCCTCCTCCAAGTCGGCCATGATGCGCGGCACGACCTGCAGCAGAGAACGCCTGAAGTAGTAGAGGGCGCTCTTGACCTCGTCGATCACCGTCGGGCGTTCGGGCGCTACCTCGCGCGTCAGCCACAGCGTGGCGATCTCAGCGTAGATCTGCTCGCGTAGCTCGCGGCCTTCGCGCGGCGCCAACTCGACCTCATGGAGTTGCCGCAGCGCCTCGCCAATACGCTCGAGCTTGAGACGCACCGTGTAGCGTTTGACCTCGGTCGGGTGAGCCGTGACCGTCAGCTGCAGGTCGAGTCCGCGGAGGAACTCGCTCGCCTCCTTGCGCGTCCAACCGCGGACCTGCAGCGACTTCACGGCGGCGGCGAGGCTCTCGCCGCGCGGCTCTGCCACGCTGGCGCCCACCTCGCGGTGGCGGTTGACGCGCACGCGGTGGATCTCCTCGGCCAGGTTCACGAGTTGGAAGTAGACCGTGAACGCCCGCACGAGCTTCTCGGCCGTGCCGGTGTCTAGCGAGGCCAATAGCGCATCTAGCTCCTGCGCGGTACCGGCGTCTGCCCCTGCTCGGAGGCTCTTCGTGAGGTGCCGCACGCGCTCGACCAACTGAAAGAGGCGCTGGCCCTCCAACTCCTGCAGCACCTCGCCTAGGGCGGAGGCGAGGAAGTCGACGTCGCTCGACAACAGCCCGAAGGCGTCGTCTTGAGCGCTCATGGCTCGTGTCTTTCGCCGTGCTCCCACCGCACGCGCCGCACGCTCACCGCGCGGGCGCCAACTAGTTCCAAGGCGACGGCATTCACCGTCGCAGTGCCCAGCGCCGGTCGGAACCTCACGGGCAACTTGGTGACGAAGCGCTCGTGAACCTCCTCGAA
>JBIQMD010000076.1:0-6979 GCA_044463725.1 Truepera radiovictrix | reverse complement strand
CAGTCGAAGACGGGGCCCACGTAGCCGCCCAGTTCGGCACTGGCGTCGAGGAGCGCGTTTCGCGCGACTCCGGCACCGTGGTACTCGCCGTCGAGCCTGGCACGGTGACGTACGTAGACGCGAACCGCATCGTCATCGAGAACGAAAAGGGCATCGAGCGCGACTACCAGCTCACGCGCTTCCAGCGTTCCAACCAGAACACGAACCTCAACCAGCGCCCCGTCGTTAGCCTCGGCGACCACGTTGTCCAGAACCAGGCGATCGCAGACGGCCCCGCTTCCGAAGTCGGTCGCTTGGCGCTCGGTCAGAACGTGCTCATCGCGCTCATGCCGTTCGACGGTTACAACTTCGAGGACGCCATCGTCCTCTCAGAGAACCTCGTCCGCTCTGACGCCTTCACCAGCGTCCACATCGAGAAGTTCGAGAAGGAAGCGCGCGACACGAAGCTCGGACCCGAGAAGATCACCCGCGACATCCCTGGCCTCTCGGAAGCCGCGCTACGCGACCTAGACGAGGACGGCGTAGTCCGCATCGGTGCCGAGGTGCGCCAAGGCGACATCCTCGTTGGGCACACGAGCTTCAAGGGCGAGAAGGACCCGACCCCTGAAGAGCGCCTGCTGCGCTCGATCTTCGGCGAGAAGGCCAAAGAGGTGAAGGACACCTCCCTCAAGGTGCCACCAGGCGACGGCGGCATCGTGCTGCGCACGGTGCGCTTCCGCAAGGGAGACGACGGCGTCGAACTCAGGCCTGGCGTGCAGGAGATGGTGCGGGTGTACGTAGCCCAGAAGCGCCGCCTCATCGAGGGTGACAAGCTCGCGAACCGCCACGGGAACAAGGGCGTCGTCGCCAAGATCCTCGCCCCTGAAGACATGCCTTACCTGGCAGACGGAACGCCAGTCGACATGGTCTTCAACCCCCTCGGCGTGCCTTCGCGCATGAACCTCGGCCAGATCCTCGAGACCCACCTCGGGTTCGCCGCGCTCAAGGACGGCGTCTCTTACGTGACGCCCGTCTTCGACGGTGCGCGCGAGAGCGAGATCAAGGACCTGCTCGAAGCCAACGCCATCAGGGAGGCCAACGAGAACGAGGCCGCCGGCTTCGATCATGACGAGCGCGAGCTCGAGGTCTACCGCCGCTCCGCCAAGCTGGGGATCGTCGATCGCGACCTCACGCCGCGCGAAGCGCACCAGGCGCTCGCCCGCTCCGGAAAGGCCGTGCTCTTCGACGGCCGCACGGGTGAGGCCATCGACGCGCCCATCGTGGTCGGCATCATGTACATCATGAAGCTCTACCACATGGTCGAGGACAAGATGCACGCCCGCTCGACCGGTCCATACTCCCTCATCACCCAGCAGCCGCTCGGCGGCAAGGCGCAGTTCGGTGGACAGCGCCTCGGGGAGATGGAAGTGTGGGCCCTCAAGGCACACGGCGCTGCTTACACACTGCAAGAGATGCTCACCATCAAGTCGGACGACATCGATGGCCGTAACGCCGCGTACGAGGCGATCGTCAAGGGGAACGACGTCCTCGAACCGACCATCCCCGAGTCGTTCAAGGTGTTGGTGAAGGAACTCCATTCCCTCGGTCTCGACGTGACGGTGCTAGACGCCGACGACAAGACCGTGAGCATCTTCGACGAGACGGGACGGCACTGGTGAGCGACAATACTAGGTTCAACAATTTCCGTGATGGCCCGCGCGTGAAGGAACAGCCCCGCGAGTTCACTCAGGTCAAGATCCAGATAGCGTCACCGAAGCGCATTCGCGAGTGGAGTTACGGCGAGATCACCAAGCCTGAGACCATCAACTACCGCACCCTCAAGCCAGAGCGTGACGGTCTGTTCGACGAACGCGTCTTCGGTCCCGAGAAGGACTGGGAGTGCTCCTGCGGGAAGTACCGCGGTCAGCGCTTTGCCGGCAAGACCTGCGAGCGGTGCGGCGTTGAAGTGACGCGCGCCACCGTGCGCCGCTACCGCATGGGCCACATCGAGTTGGCGACTCCTTGCGCGCACATCTGGTACGTCAAGGACATCCCGAACAAGATCGGCGGGCTGCTCAACCTCTCGACGGCCCAGCTCGAGCAGGTGCTGTACTTTGCCAAGTACATCGTCACCGACCCGCAGGACGCGCGGCTGCCCGACGGTCGCCCGCTCAAACGTGCCGACCTTCTGTCTGACGACGAGTACCGTCAACTGCGTTACGGCCAGCAGGAGACCTACAGCGTCTCCGGCGGTGAGGACGCCGTCGTGCGCGACGGGGAGATCGTCGAGCCCGGTCAGCAACTGGCGAAGGGCGTCAAGGCCAAGATCGCCGGTATCGCGCAGTACCGCTTCCCGCGCCGCATAGTCCTCGACTACCACGAGTCGCGCGACGCTCGTCTCGTCCTTGCCAAGAAGGACTGGATCGAGGAAGAGTCGTACAAGGGCGGGCAGCCGCTCGGTGAGCTCGGCTCTGACCTCGTCATCACGGGCGAAGCGGAAGGCGTCATCGAGTTCCTCCCGATCGGCGCAGATGGCGGCATCCTCTCCATTCACGACGTAGACACGGAAGAAGTCCTCGCCTCCTACCTCGTCCCGGCAGGTGTCGAACCGCTCGTTGCGGGCGGCGAGTTCGTCGAGGCTGGCACCGAGTTGGCGCGCGCCGCTGCAGGCACCAGCCTTACGCTGCCGCAAGGCGCGACGGCGACGCTGCGCACGAGCAAGTCAAAGGGTGTCAACGTCACCGTCACGCTCAAGGTCGAGTGGGAGCGCTCTGAGTCTCACGAGATGAACCCGACCATGCACGTGCTCGTCGGCGACGGCGCCACCGTGCGCCCAGGCGAGAAGGTCGTCGGGGCCATCGACGCTGCCCAGGAGATCACGGCGGCTGCGTCCGGCACCGTGCGCCTCTCCCACCCAGCCAGCATCATCGTCTCGCGCGCCCGCGTTTACGGCTACGAAGATGAGCCGATCGTCGTCAACGGCGACCGCGTGCGCCGCGGTGACGACCTAGCGGACGACGGCCGCATCAAGTCGGACGTCGAAGGCCGCGTAGAGATCGACCTCGTACGCCGCCAAGTGCGCGTCATCGAGAGCTACGACTTCGAAGCCAAGATGGGCGCCGAGGCCATTCGTGAGCTCCTCGAAGACATCGACCTCAAGGTGCTCGAGACGGAACTCGAAGCCGAGATGACCTCGCAGAGCCGCCACAAGCGCGCCAAGGCACGCAAGCGCCTCGAGATCACCCGCGCCTTCCTGCAGTCGGGTACGGGCGACGGCGAGAACAAGCCAGCCTGGATGATCCTCGAAGCCGTGCCCATCATGCCGCCCAGCTTGCGCCCCATGGTGCAAGTCGAGGGCGGGCGCTTCGCGACCTCCGACCTGAACGACCTCTACCGCAGGCTCATCAACCGCAACAACCGCCTCAAGAAGCTCATGCAGCAAGGCGCGCCCGAGATGATCGTGCGCAACGAGAAGCGCATGCTGCAAGAAGCGGTTGACGCCCTCATCGACAACGGCCGCCGCGGCAGCGCCGTCGTGCACCCCGGCTCCGACCGCCCGCTGCGCTCCCTCACCGACCTCCTCGGCGGCAAGCAGGGGCGCTTCAGGCAGAACCTGCTCGGCAAGCGCGTCGACTACTCCGGCCGCTCGGTCATCGTCGTCGGCCCGCAGCTGCAGCTGCACCAGTGCGGCGTGCCGAAGCGCATGGCGCTCGAACTGTTCAAGCCGTTCCTCTTCAAGAAACTCGAGGAACGCGGGATCGTCTCCAACATCAAGAGCGCCCGCAAGATGCTCGAGCGTTACCGCGACGCCCGCGACGAAGTCTGGGACGCCCTCGAAGAGGTCATCAAGGACCGGGTCGTGCTCCTCAACCGCGCCCCGACCCTTCACCGACTTGGCATTCAGGCGTTCGAGCCCGTCCTGGTAGAAGGCCAGGCCATCCAGCTTCACCCGCTCGTCTGTGAGGCGTTCAACGCCGACTTCGACGGCGACCAGATGGCCATTCACGTCCCGCTGTCCGTGTACGCGCAGGCCGAAGCGCGCCTGCAGATGCTGTCGAGCCACAACCTCCTCAGCCCGGCGCACGGCAACCCGAACGTGCAGGCAACGCGTGACATCATCCTCGGCCTTTACGTGCTCACCCAACTTCACACTGGGCACCGCGGCGTGGGTCTCGAGTTCGCTGACGAGAGCGCGGCACTTGCCGCCTTCGAACGCGGAGAAGTCGACCTCAACTCGGGCATCACCGTCAGAGGGGTAAGCAGCAGCGTCGGCCGCATCATGTACCGCTTCGGGAACGTCGACGAGGCGCTTCTCGCCGTGGCAGAGCACCGCATCGACATGCAGGACGTCGTAACGGCCCGCGTCGACGGTGAAGTCATCGAAACGAGCCCAGGCCGACTACTCTTCGCGCGCATGGTCAAGGAGACGCTCGAGGCAGGCGGCGACGTGCCGCGCGACCTCTTGCGCTATGACACGGTCTACGAGCGCGGAGCCCTGCGTGACCTCGTCGTCGAGACCTACAAGCGCCTCGGCGTCGAGCGCACCGCGGCCCTGCTCGACGGCCTCAAGCAGTACGGCTTCGAGCTCTCGACCACCTCGGGCATCACCATCGGCATCGACGACGTCGCCATCCCGCCTCAGAAGAAGGTCCTGATCGCGGAGGCCGAGGAGAAGCTCGCCAAGATCACCTCGGCCTACCAGCGCGGTTTCGTTACCGACTCCGAGCGCTACCAGCAGGTAGTGCGCCTGTGGAACGACACGACGGAGAAGGTCAAGGACGCCGTGTTCGAGAACTTCCAGACGCACATGCCGTTCAACCCACTGTTCGTCATGGCGCAGTCCGGTGCCCGTGGTAACCCACAGCAGATCCGCCAGCTGGCGGGCATGCGTGGCCTGATGGCGAACCCGTCGGGCGAGACCATCGAGTTGCCCATCCGCGCGAACTTCCGCGAGGGGCTCGACGTGCTCGAGTACTTCATCTCGACGCACGGAGCTCGTAAGGGTGGCGCCGACACGGCCCTCCGTACCGCCGACTCCGGCTACCTGACCCGTAAGCTCGTCGACGTCGCCCACGAGGTCGTGGTGCGCGAGGACGACTGCGGAAGCGCAGACTTCGAGACCGTTGACCTTTACGAAGGCGAGCGCGCACGGCCCAAGGGTCAGATCGACATGAGTCTGTACGGCAGGCGCCTTGCCGAGGAACTCGAACTCCCCGGCGTAACGCTTGCGCTCGGTTCGCTCCTCTACAAGGAGGACGTCGAGGCGATCGTCAAGGCCATGGCGGCGCTCCCAGAGCTGCGCACCGTGGCCGTCCGCGGCCCCCTCACGTGCCAGACGCGCGCCGGCGTATGCCGCAAGTGCTACGGCCTCGATCTTTCCATGATGCGCGAAGTCAGCCTCGGCGAAGCCGTCGGCGTCATCGCGGCAGAGTCGATCGGCGAGCCTGGTACGCAGCTCACGATGCGTACGTTCCACACGGGTGGTATCGCCACCGGCGCAGACATCACGCAGGGCCTCCCGCGCGTGATCGAGCTGGTGGAAGCGCGCAAGCCTAAGGTCAAGGCGGTCATCGCCGAACTCGACGGCATCGTCGAAGTGCAAGACGATGACGACAAGGAACGCATGACCATCGTCATCACGAGCGAGGACGGCGAGTTCAGCCGCCCGCACCGGGTCGATCGCAACCTGCGCGTGCTCGTCAACACGGGCGACAAGGTCGAAGCTGGCCAGCCGCTCACGCGCGGTAGCATCAACCCACACGACTTGCTCGAGTCGCGCGGCCCCGGCGCCGTCCAGGCCTACTTGGTCGACGAGATCCAGAAGGTCTACCGCGGCCAGGGCGTAAGCGTGCACGACAAGCACATCGAGGTAATCGTCCGTCAGATGCTCAAGTACGTCGAGATCGACGAGCCGGGTGACAGCAAGTTCCTCGAAGGCCAGACCATCGAGCACTTCGATGTCCAAGCCGTCAACGAGGCGCTCCTGGATGAGGGCAAGACGCCCGCCTCCTGGAAGCCGCTCCTCCTCGGCATCACCAAGGCTTCGCTCTCGACGAAGAGCTGGCTGTCCGCAGCGTCCTTCCAACACACTACGCACGTCCTCACCGAGGCGGCGTTGGCTGGCAAGGTCGACGACCTGGTCGGCATGAAGGAGAACGTCATCCTCGGCCGCTTGGTGCCCGCTGGCACCGGCCTCGCCGCCATCCGCCGCACGCGCGTGGCAGACAAGCGCTCACTCGAGAAGCTCAAGACGGCGCCGCGCCCAGCGGAGGCCACCGTGCCAACCGCGCGCCCTGGCGCCGGCGACGCGCCAACGCAACCAGACGCCGCCAACTGAACTAGCGTCACTAGCTAAGGCGAATGAGGCCCGCACCCCCAGATATCGGGGTGCGGGCCTTTCCTTACCCCGCGCGCCAGCAGGGCGAGCACCTGTTACGCTAGCCCCGACTATGATCGTGGCGTTCGATCCCGGCAAGAACCTCGGCGTGGCATTCGTTGCGCAGGACGGGAAGTTGGAGCGCGGACTCGTGCTCGAGCCGGGTGAGTTGGCTACACTTGAGCTTCCCGCCGACGCCACGTTGCTCGTTGGCGACGGCACTGGCAGCGCTGCTGTAGTTGCCGCCCTGTCGGCCAGGGGATTGAGCGTCGAGTTGGTGGGGGAGAAGGGCACGTCGCTAGAGGGGCGTGAGCTCTACTTCGCTGCGCACCCGCCTCGTGGCCTGGCGCGCCTGCTGCCGCGCGGGCTTCTCAGCCCCCCGGTGGTGATAGACGATTATGCGGCGTACGCCATCGCCTTGCGCTGGCTTGGGAATAGAGAAGCGCCCCGCGGCTAAGGCCGCGGCGCGTGCTGCTCTCGTGACCGCTCGCGCTACCTAGTTGAGTTCGTCTTCCTCGCCCGCGTCCATCAGCTCGCGCGCTTCTTGCTGGCTGATGTGCTGCACTGCGTTGATCTCGCCTGCGAGCAGGCGCAGCGCGCGGCGGTACGCTTGACGGTCGAGGT
>JBIQMD010000075.1:0-7070 GCA_044463725.1 Truepera radiovictrix | reverse complement strand
CCAAGTAGCCGTCGCAACGTTGGGCGAGAGCGCAACGAAGAACGCAGGCTTGATAGCCGCCAACGTGCGCGCCATGGAGGCAGCCTTGGCGCTGTCTGAGACGCTTGACGCAGCAGCCATTATCGCAATGCAAGAGGCTCTGCTAGGAGACTCAGCAGTACACGCGTGGCGGAGCGAGCAGGTCTGGATCGGTGGGCATGGAGCCGGGCCGCACATGGCCGACTTCGTGCCGCCGCACCCAGACCGCGTTGCCGAGGCAATGAGCGACCTGGTGGCGTTCATGGCGCGGGACGACCTGCCCGTCATCGTCCAGGCCGCCGTTGCGCACGCCCAGTTCGAGACGATTCACCCGTTTCCTGACGGTAACGGCCGAACGGGCAGAGCACTCCTCCACGCGCTGCTGAGAGGCCGCGGCTTGGTCAGGGCAGTAACGGTGCCCGTATCCGCCGGCCTCCTGACGGACACGCGTGGTTACTTCGCGGCGTTAGACGCCTACCGCCGCGGAGACCTCGACGCAATCGTCTCCGCCCTAAGCGACGCCGTCTTTTCTGCCACGAGCAACGGAAGGTGGTTGCTGGGCGAACTCGTGACCATGCGCGCTAACTGGACCGAACGATTGGTGGCGCGGAGGGACTCCGTTGCCTGGCGGTTACTTGACGCCTTACCGAGTCAACCGGTGGTCAACTCGGCATTCGTCGAGCGGAACTTTGGCGTTTCAGCCGTATCTGCGCTTAGGGCGCTTGGCCAACTCGAGGGGGCAAGTATCCTTCGCGAGTTCACTGGCAAGGCGCGCTCGCGCATGTGGGTCGCCAACGAAGTCACAGGCGTTCTAGACGACTTCGCCGTGCGGGCGGGGCGCAGAGTCTCGGCAGGCTAGTCCGACCTGACCTAACCTGAGTCAATGCGCGGTGCCAGCCGAGATGAGATGCTGGCCTGCATGTCACTCTCTCGACACGACCTCAGCGCTTGCTTCGTCCCGGACAGCTCCGGCCCAAGCAAGCGCTTCTTAGTCAAGGAACCCGGCCTCACCATGCTCTACCTCACCATGGAGGGCGGCCAGGGCATGCCGCTGCATAACCACCCCGGCTGCAACGTCACCATCCAGGGGATGGTCGGTGAAGCGACGGTGTTCCTCGACGGCGTACCCCACCCGCTCAAGGAGCACGAGCTGGTCTGCTTCTCCGGTGAACTCATGGTCAGCCCGCGTAACGACTCGACTGCGCCAGCTGCCGTACTCATCACCCTGGCGGCGGTCGCCAGCCCTGCAGCCTGAGTTCAGCCCTCGTCCTGGTTGCGCCGCGGCAGCATCACGCCGGCTAGCACCACGACCGTCGAAGCTGAGCTGATGGACACGGCGACGATCGCGGCCAACCTGATGATGATGCGCTCCGTCGGCTCGACGATCTCCGTTAGAGGTGCCACCAGCACGAGGGCCGACGCGAGCATGAGGCCTACGAGCGAGATGCTCAGCACCATGCGCCTGAAGCCGTGCTCGAACCCGCGCTCTACGGAGGCCAGGCGGTGCGAGAACGAACTTGCGTCGATCTGAGCGGCCGTGCGCCCATGCTCGAAGTCTTCAAGGAGGTCGAGGGCCGCGCCAGCTAGGTTCGGCAGGCGGCTGAGCGCCTCGCGGGTGAGGGGGCCGACGACTTCAGGCGCGAACCTGCGTGGGTCAAGGCGCTTGAGCGCGATGTCGCGCAACGTGCGGAACGCGATGTCGACGACCTCGTCTGCGCCCTCGTCGCCCATGAGGCTGCGCATGACGGCTTCGCCCTGCCCCATGGCCTTGAACGCGAGCGTGAACTCGCGCCGCAACCGCAGACCGCTGCGCACTAGTAGCGTTACTAGCTCGCTGAGCAACTCACCAACGTCCGGGTTCGCTTTGCGCAGCACGAGGTGGTGGTTGAGGAGGCGGCGAACGTTGCGCTCGAGAGTCGGCCGGTCAACTAGCGGGTGCGGTTGGCAGAGGGCGAGGAGCACCTGCGCCGTCGGCCCTGCCGCACGGTCGTGTAGCGCCCAGATGAGCTGGCCGAGGCGCACGCGGTCAGCGCGCGAGAGTTGACCTACTTGCCCCATGTCGAGGAACACGATCTGCCGCCGCTCGCGGTCGTACCAGACGTTGCCGCCGTGCAAGTCAGCGTGGAAGAAACCGTCGAACACGACCTGCTGCAGTAGTGCCTGGAAGAAGCGCAGCGCGAGGGCGCGCCGACCGCGGTCGCTTAGCCCGAGCGCGGAGATGTCGGTTATCTTCACGCCGGTCACGCGCTCGAGCGTCAAGACGCGGCGCCCAGACCACTCGGGGAACACGGCAGGCACGTGCACGAACGGGAACTCCTGCATGTTGTGCTTCAACTGTTCGGCCTGGTAGGCCTCGTTATCGAAGTCGAGTTCCGCGACG
Source organism: Truepera radiovictrix (assembly GCA_044463725.1). Lineage (GTDB taxonomy): Bacteria > Deinococcota > Deinococci > Deinococcales > Trueperaceae > JAAYYF01. The sequence goes on along the minus strand of JBIQMD010000075.1, from coordinate 4,672 downwards.
ACCATGCCGGCGAACTCATCGAACAGCGGCGACAGCCCGAGGCGGCGCACGCGGCCGAGGCGCGCTTCCAGGGTAGCGATCAGGTCCCTCAGGACGTTGAGGTCACTGCGCACGAGCAAGTCGATGTTGGGGCGTTGAACCTTGACCACCACCGAGGTGCCGTCTGGCAGCGTCGCCGCGTGCACCTGACCCATAGAGGCGGCAGCCAACGGCACCGGGTCGAAGCTCCCGAACGCCTGCGCAAGCGGCAGCTTCAACTCGCGCTCGATGACATCTGACGCCTCGGCGAAAGTGAACGGCCGCACGTGATCCTGCAACTGCTCGAGCTCCGTACGCCACGAGGCCGGCAGCACCTCTATGCGCCCCGCCACCAACTGCCCGAACTTCACGAACGTAGGGCCCAACTCCTGCAGCATGAGGCGCACCTTCACGGCCGGGTCGGCCTCGACCAGGCGCGGCCTAACGCGGTACAAGGCGCGTTTCATGAAGTTGCGAACGGGGGCGATGAACGTGTACCCAAGTGCAATGTCGACGAGGTACGAGCGCAAGATGGAGATGAGCTGCACGGTGCGCAGGCTCTCGGCGAAACGGTTGCGCTCCCGCCCCGGCAAGCGCTCGAGCCACCGCCAGTAGGCGGGCGAGGCGCGCGTGTCGCCGGGTTGGCGCGGGCTGTCGAAGCCGACGATGGCGTCCATTGCGGACACCAGTACTCCCATCAGCACGGCGCCAGCAGTTGCCGTCAACAGCCGTCGCAACGGGTCAGCCCAGCCCTCCTGCGACAAGTAGCTGAGCCCAAGGAAGATGAGCACGTCGACGACCATGGCCACCAGGCCGAGCGACCAGATGTACAAGCGACCGGTGAAGAAGAGCATTATCGGGCGCACGAAGGAGTGCAGCGCCCCGAACACCAGACCGACGACCAGGTAGGCGAGGAGTGGCGCGAGGTTGGCTGCTGGCGCCTCCGTGCCGCGCGCGAGCAGGCCGGGAACGACGTTTAGCACGACCGCTGCCGCTAGGGTGTAGACCAGCAGGCGCACTGCGAAGTAGATCATCGGCGGCTCACGTTCATGCTCAATCTTGCCACCTCGGACCGGCGCCCGTGGTTGACAAGCTAGTTCGCCAACGTCGAGAGGGCGCTACTTCGTCCTCAGCGTGCCGGATCGATGATCGTCATCCCTGCGACCTTGGCTCGGTCGAACCGCGGCAGCAACTCGGCGGCCTCCTCCAGGCCGATGGTGCGTTCGATCAACCGCTGCGGCTGCAGAGCGCCGCGCTGGATGAGTTCGAGCATCCGCGGGTAGTCAACGGCGGCCATGCCGTGACTGCCGAGCAAGTCGAGTTCCCAGGCTATTGCCCGTGCCATCGGCACCCGCGGGTGGCCGGTGACGGGCGGCAGCAAGCCGACCTGGACGTGCCTGCCGCGCCGGCGCAGGCTCATGATGGCGTCAGAACAAGCCTGCTCGTTGCCGATGGCGTCCACCGCTACGTGGGCGCCACCGCCCGTTAGCTCGAACACGGCGGCCGGGACGTTGGCGCTGTCTGCAAGTAGCACGTGTTCGGCGCCCACCTGCCTGGCCACCTCCAGGGCCTCGGCGTTGCGGTCGACGGCTATCACTCTTGCTCCCAACGCCCTGGCGATCATCACGGCGCTCAGGCCAACCCCGCCGACGCCGACGACGGTCACCCACTCGCCCGCACGCAAGTTTGCCCGAGCAGAAACGGCGCGGAAGGCCGTCGCGAAGCGGCACCCGAGACTGGCCGCGGTGGCGAACGCGACGCTCTCCGGGATGGCCACGAGGTTCGTGTCTGCGGCGTGTAACGCCACGTACTCTGCGAACGAGCCCCAATGGGTGAACCCTGGCTGTTCTTGGCTGGGGCAGACTTGCGCGTTGCCTGAATCGCACCACTCGCAGTGACCGCAGCCGCACACGAACGGCACGGTTACCCGGTCGCCGGGTTGCCAGTGTTTCACGTCTCTCCCAGTCTCGACGACGACTCCGGCCAGTTCGTGGCCGGGGACGTGCGGGAACCGGATGTCCTCGTGGCCCGCCCACCCGTGCCAGTCGCTGCGGCACAGGCCGGTGGCCATCACCTGCACGACCACGCCGTTGTCGGGCACGGCGGGCTCGGGTACGTTCAGTACTTTGGGTTGGGCCCTGGCTGCGTCTAGTACGATCGCGCGCATGCGTCCATCCTATTCAGGCGCCACCACGCGCTAGGCCTCGCTGGAACTCGCGGTAGTCCCCGGCCAACCAGCTGGCCAACCGGCAGGCAGGCTGTAGAGCTCATCCGTGAGTTCCTCGAGCGATGAACAGCCGAGCAGCCTGAACGTGCGCTCGAGACCAGAGCGCAGGATCTCGATGGCCGTTGCCACCCCATGCTTGCCCCCGGCGGCAAGGCCATAAGCGTACGCCCGGCCGACGAGCACGGCCCGAGCGCCGACGGCGAGCGCAGTGGCAACGTCGGCGCCGCGCCTGATCCCGCCGTCCATTAGGACGTCAATTTGATTGCCTACCGCACGCACTACCTCTGGCAGGGCGTAGAGCGAGGGGGCTACGCCGTCGAGCTGCCTGCCGCCGTGGTTGGAGACGACGACCGCGGCCGCACCTGCGTCTACGGCGCGGCGCGCGTCGTCTGCAACGTGCACGCCCTTGACGATGATCGGGCCGTCCCACAGCTCGCGGATCCAATTGAGGTCTGCCCAGGTCACGGCCGCCGCGGCGAGTTGGGTGCCGATGTTGCCGTACTTCATGGGCCCGTCCGGCAGCACCACGTTAGGGAAGTTCATGATGCCGCCCTCGCGGAAGAACTCGAGGAGCCAGCGGGGCCGGGCGAGGACCTGCGGCAGGTAAGGGAGCATGTCAGGGAGCTTGCGCTCGATGAGTTGGGGTGCGCCGTCGCGGATGTCGCGCTCGCGCATGCCTGCCACGGCAGTATCTATCGTCACCACTAGCGCCGCGTACCCCGCGGCCTTGGCCCGCCGGATGGCGGCCGCTGCCACGTCGCGCCCTCCACAGAGGTAGAGCTGGTACCAGCACGTGCCCTGGTGCGCCGCCCGCACGTCCTCGAGGCGCGTGCCAGACAGGGTAGACAACGTGTAGATGGTGCCGGCCTCACCGGCCGCCGCCGCTGCCGCCTCCTCGCCGTGGGGCCAGAACATGCGCGAAGAGCCGACGGGCGCGAGGACCATCGGGAAGGGCAGGCGCTGGCCGAGGACCGTAGTGCTGAGGTCGACGTTATCGAACTTGACGGCGCCACGTGGGCGCCACACGATGTCGTCGAACGCCGCGACGTTGGCGCGCAGGGTGCGCTCCGCGTCCGCGCCGCCGTCTAGGTAGTCGAACGCCATGCGCGGTAGGCGGCGCTGCGCCTTGCGGCGCAGGTCGGCGATGCTGGCCACGCCCTGTAGTGATTGGCTCACGCGCGTCTTCGTACACCGGCGCGGCGGTTGCTAACGGGGGAGTTCATGTTCTCGTCCTCCAACTCGGTCTCGTTGCTGCCGAATGCTACCGCCAGATAGCCAGGTAGAGCTGAGGGGAGGTTTCCGCCACCTAAGATGGGGTTCAGCATGGCGTTGAGCATCAAGGACGAAGAAGCGCATCGTTAATCAACTGCTGGGCACGCTGCGGCCCTCACCCACGAGCAGCTCCGCCGACGCCCGGTCCCGCCCCGACGGCTTCGCCTCGCTCGCCCCCCGGCGGTGCCGCGCTGACCGTTTCGGGCCGCGAGGCGCTGCTACGCCCGGCGTCCTCTGTGGCGGCGAGGTCCTGCTTGTCGGTGGAGCAGCGGGCGTAGCCGATGAGAGTGGGCGCCAAGTGCGAACTGTATCGCATGACATCCCTTCACTGAGAATGTTATCGGACCACCTAAATGAGTCACGCTACGCCTGGGGTTTGCGGCCTTCGCGGCCATTTGACCCTGTGAGTCAGTTCGGCGTACATCTTTAGTACGGCAGTCGACTGGCTGCTGGCTCTAAGGAGGGAGACCCAAATGGCCTTGAATACGCGGCAGGAGAACCGGTCCGAGCGCATTCAGGCGCGTGCGACGAAGCGCGCGAAGGACGTGCTGGAGCGGGCGGCGGCCGTGCAGGGCGTCAGCCTCAGCGACTTCATCATTTCGACGGCCTTGGAGCAGGCGAACAAGACTCTGCAGGCGCACGGGCAACTGGAGTTGAGCGCGCGCGACAGCCGTGCATTCGCGGAGGCGCTGATCAACCCGCCTGCACCCAGCGAGGCGCTTAGCAAGGCCCGGGACCGGCATGCGGCTGAGGTGGAACGCTAGCGCTGCATGCCGCCTACTGATCCTAAGTTCACGGTTGCGCTGCTCGATTCGAAGTTTCATGATCGAGCTGCTTTCTCGTGCGGCGAGGCGTCGCTGGATGAGTACCTCAGGCGGCGCGCCGGCCAGGACCTGAAGCGTCGCTTGGCAGTTACGTACGTGCTCGCGCCGCGTGGTGAGCCCACGCGTGCGGCTGGGTATTTCACCTTGTCGGCATACGCAGTGCTGGGGAGTGAGCTTCCCGAGGAGTTGGCTGGGCGCCTTCCGCGCCATGATCGGTTTCCCACGACGCTTATCGGGCGACTAGCTCGGGACGAGGCCCAGAGAGGGGACGGACTGGGCGAACTCCTCTTGTTGGAAGCGCTGACGAAGGCGTTCGAGAACAGCGATCGCG
>JBIQMD010000074.1:0-7076 GCA_044463725.1 Truepera radiovictrix | reverse complement strand
GTTCAACGAGGGCTTCCTGTGGCTGCCCGACCTCGGTCAGGCCGACCCGTTCTTCATCCTGCCCGTGCTCTACGTAGCGGTCATGGTTGCAACGTCTTACTTCTCTGCTCGCGGCAACCCGCAGATGCTGCGCCAGTCCCTCATCATCAACGTCGTTTTCGTGTTCATAATCGTCGGCTTCCCTGCAGGGGTCCTCGTTTACTATGTGGTATCCATGTTGGTGCAAGTCTTCCAGTACTGGTTACTGAGCCGAGGCCAGCCGCCGACGCCTCCCGTCGCGGCTATCGCCAAGCGCTCAAAGTGAGGGCCCACGGATGAGTGACTCTGATCTCGACAAGTACCTAGAGGGCATCGGCATCGACGTTGACGGCGTGGAAGCCGACGACGGTCAAGTGGTGCGCATAACGGAAGTCGAAGAGTACGAACAAGTCGCCGAGGTCGGGCCCATCGTGCAGGGCGACCCGCTCGAGCGCGCTGAGTCGTTCCTGGTCAACCTGCTGCTCAACATAGACCCTGCGTTTGCCGTCGAGGTCGAGCAGACCGCGCCTGACGAAATCCGGGCGGAAGTGTACGGCGGCGACCCAGGCAAGATCATCGGCCGCAACGGCCGCACGCTGTCTGCACTCGAATACCTCACGAACGCCGTAGTCAACCGCGAAGAGAGCGGCCGCGTGCGCGTGAACATCGACGTCGGCGGTTACAAGCGCAGGCGCGACGAGCGGCTACGCAAGGAGGCCATGCAGGCCGCGGCCCGCGTGCGTAAGAGCGGCTTGGCGGTCGAGCTTGAGCCGATGTCGGCAGCTGAGCGCCGCGTCGTGCACATGAGCCTCGCCGACGAGGCTGGCGTCATGACGGAGTCAAGCGGCGAGGGTAGCGACAGGCGCGTCGTGGTCAAGCCAGCCTGAGAACGGCAAGCAGCATGACCATCTTCGAAGCGCGCGTCGCGATAGAAGAGCGCCTAACGGACGCGGCGGTCCCAAGCCCCGCGGCCGAAGCGTTTCAGCTTCTCGAGGCGGCCCTCAGGTGCAGCCGCAGCGAGCTGCTCATGGCGGGAAACAGGCGCCTCGACCAGGACGAAGCCGACCGGCTGGATGCGTTGGTGATTAGACGTGAGGCGCGGGAGCCACTGCAGCACGTGATCGGCTACTCGTGCTTCTACGGGTTGGAGCTGCAGGTTGACCGGCGCGTGCTCGTGCCGCGGCCGGAGACGGAGCGCCTCGTCGAGCTCGTGCTTACGGAACTGAAGGCGGCCGCGGCACCTCACCCGGTAGTGCTCGACGTTGGCGTCGGTAGCGGGGCCGTCGCGCTGGCCGTCAAGGCGGAACTGCCGGACGCCGAGGTATGGGGAAGCGACGTTTCGCTTGACGCTCTCGCGGTGGCGACGGCCAACGCCATGCGGTTAGGTATGGACGTAAGCTTCATCCACTCCGACCTCCTCGCGAGCGAGGAGGCGCGCGTGGTCGCGCGGCGCGCGCGAGTGCTTGTCGCCAACCTGCCGTACCTACCGGACGCAGACGCCGACCTGCTCGAACCAGAGGCGGGCGCCGACCCGGCCATGGCGCTGTTCGGCGGGCCAGACGGCACCGCACTCGCCGCCAGGCTCGTTGCTCAGGCGTGGGAGCTGCTCCCAACTGGCGCACTCCTCGCCCTAGAACTCGACCCACGAAATGTGCACCGGCTGGCCGCCAAGCTGGCTGGCTGGCAGGGAGTAACGGTCCACCCCGACTTGGTGGCGCGGCCGCGGTACTTGTTGGCCCACAGATGACGGCGCGCAAGGAGCGCGTCACGCTGCTTGGCGCCAGCGGGACCATGGGCTACCAAGCGTTCCTGGAGCTGCAGCGCCGAGCCGAGCGCTACGACGTCACCCTCCTACTACTGCCAGGCGACCGCCGTGCACGCAGGCTGGCGCCCTACCTGAAGGCCGCGGGCATCGACCCGAAAGTAGAGGCGGGCGTGGCTGAGGGAACTGGGCTGCGCGTGGTGTGGGGCGACGCGACGCACCTCGACGACGTGGTGAGCGCGGTCGCTGGCAGCGACTGGGTGCTAAACGCCATGGCGTACATCTCGCCGCAAGCAGACTACCGGCCGGCGCTGGCTTGGGCGGTCAACGACGCTGCGATAGGCAACGTGCTGGCAGCGATTGCCGCCGAGCCGGGCGGCGCCGAGCGCATCTGCTACGTGCACACCGGCTCGGTAGCGCAGACGGGCAACCGCCCAGCCTTCGGCGTCGACGGCGCACCGGGCACCTACGTCGGGCGCATCGGCGACCCCATGAACCCTTCCGTTTACGACGAGTACGCCCTCTCCAAGATCGCCGGTGAGCGGCGCGTGATGGAGTCAAGCCTGAAGCGCTGGGTGTCGCTGCGCATGTCGTTCATCATGCCGTGCGACCACGCCGACCTCATGGCGCTCTTCGATCCGATCGCGTTCCACATGCCGCTCGACACGCGCATGGAGAACATCACCGACCGCAACGCTGGCTTGGCGCTGGTCAACTGCCTCGCGTTGCGGGGTGACGCAGGCTTCTGGCGCCGCGCATACAACGTTGGTGGCGGTGAGCAGATGCGCACCAATGCCCGCGACTACCTGCGCGTCGCGTACTCGCTTGTTGGACTCGACGTCAGCGAATGCATGGACGCCAACTGGTTCGCGCTGCGCAACTTCCACCTGCAATACTTCGAGGACGCTGACGTAACGAACGCTTACCTGCACTATCAGACGGATGACAACGCTTCGCACCAGGCCGCCCTGGAGCAGAGCATGGCGCCGGTACTCAAGGGCGTGAGGTGGCTCAACCAGCGCGTTCCGCCTGTGCGCAGGCTCATGGAGTGGGCGGTGCGGCTGAACTTCAAGCGCAAGGCGGAGCGCCACCGCAACAGCCCGCGGCGCTGGTACCTCAACCGGAACGACGCGCGCGTGAGGGCGTTCTTCGGGAGTTACGCCGCCTACGACGCCATAGCGCCGGACGCACTCGTGGTCGCGCCGGTCGCGGACGGGCCATGGCGCCGCCTCGACCACGGTTACGACGAGGAGGCAGTCACCCTCGACCTGCCCGCGCTGCAGGCGGCAGCCGCGTTCCGTGGCGGCGCCTGCTTGGCCGCCGAGTGGGACGGCGAGTGGTACGCGCAACTAGCCTGGCGCTGCGCGGCGGGCCACGAGTTCGAGGCGCGCGTAGCGACGGTGCTGAGGGGCGGTCACTGGTGCCCCGACTGCCTCTCGACCTGGAACGGCGGCCAGCGCGCGCTGCGCGAGCCGTTCTTCGCTCAGGTGTGGCACGCCGATCACGACAAGGCGGAGGTTCAGCCTTACCCAGCTAGTGGCGTCGAGGACGTGGCAGACGCAGACGTGTTGTGGCGCAAACCCGGCCGCTCGTGAGCGACGCGGATCACAGCCCGTCCGTCGGGCGGCCGCCGAGCGGCGGTGGCTCAGGAACATCGTCGAGCTTGTGGTTCCTCGGGTGCGGCGCACGCTTGACGTAGGCGTCGCCCTCATCGCCCGAACTCGTCAGGCTGGCAAGCAGCAACAGACTGGCGCCGATGACCACGCAGGCGTCGGCAACGTTGAAGACGGGGAAGTCGAAGCTACCTACCTTGAAGTGCACGAAGTCGATGACGTAGCCGAGGCGGAAGCGGTCGATCATGTTGCCGGCCGCGCCAGCCAGCACTAACGCAGTTGCGAGTGCAGGCAGCAGCGTCAACCGTTTACGGTTGCGCACGAGGTAGTAGGCGAGGCCCGCCGATACGGCGGCGGAGAGCAGGCCGAGGAGCACGGTGCCGTCTATCGTCAAACCGGCCACGTGGAGTTCGAGGTCGCGCAAGATGCCGAACGCGGCGCCGCCATTGCGGGTGTGCGTGATGCCGAAGCCAAGAGCAAGGGGGATCTCCGTACCGTCACGCGGGAGGTTAGCAACCACCCACGCCTTACTCAACTGATCGAGGGCCACCAGCGCGGCGGCGAGAAGTAGCATCACGGGCGCAGTATAAGCCGGGCTTTGGCCGCACCAGGGTCGCGGCGTGTGAGAGACGCGGGTTGTTCCCTCCAACGCCAGGTTGGCGCGGAAAGTCGCCCCGCAGGGCGGTATCTTGGGCCGTAACGAACGACTACTACGGGCCTCCGGCAACGACGGTCACGCCCGCGGAAGGCAGCGTAAGCATGGCGGTGAAAGTGAACGACTACCTGGATACCTTGGATGGCGCCGACCCGCGCCTGAGGCGCTTCGCGGAGGCTCTCTACGAGAAGGCCGACGAGTCCGTGCTGGCCGGGCGCAGCCCAGAGTGGCTAACGGCCATGGCGAGGAGCGGCCTGCACTTCTTGGAGGAGCTCGGCAACGACGAGTTGAGCGTTGCAGCCTTCGAACCTACGCACGAGGTCAACGGCTGGGACTCGCCGCACGCCGTACTCATGTTGGCGCTCAAGGACAGGCCGTTCATCGTCGACTCCGTGCAGGCAGAGTTGCGCCGTCAACGGCTCGTGCTCGTCGATCACCTGCACCCGACCATCCCCGTAACGCGTGACGGGAGCGGAGCCGTCGTCTCGCTTGGCGACGAGGGGGCGCCACGTGAGGCGTTCGAGGTCTTCTTCCTAGTCAGGCCAGCGGATCCAGCTGCCTTGACCGCCGCCGCCGCTGGCGTACGCCGCGTGCTTGGCGACGTCATCCTCGCAACGGACGACTACCGCGCCATGCTCGCGCGGGCCCGCGAGGCAGCCGAGTACTTGCGCGGCCTCGACGCGCAGGCCAGCTCGCACATTGAAGGGGTCAACTCCACCGAGATCGAGGAAGACGCGGACTTCCTCGAGTGGCTCGAGGACGACAACTTCGTGTTCCTCGGCTACCGCGAGTACGACGTCGTGGACGTAGCTGGCAAGCCAGCGCTTGGGTTGGCGGAGGGAAGCGGGCTCGGCGTGCTCAGCAAGATTGCTGGCAGCGCCTACCGTCAGCCGGTGCCGCTAGCCGACTTACCGGCCGCGCTAGGCGAGCGCGTGACCGGCGGGCGGCTCTTCCTCGTCACCAAGGCCAACTCGGAGGCCACGGTGCACCGGGCGCGGCGCATGGACTACATCGGCATCAAGAAGCTCAACCCCAATGGGCATCCGGTAGGCGAGCGGCGCTTCGTTGGGCTCTTCACGACCAAGGGCCTCGCCGCGCCCGTGGAAGACGTACCCATCCTCCGCAGCAAACTCAAGCAAGTGCTAGAGCGCGAGCAGGCTATCCCTGGGTCTCACGATTACAAGGCCATCGTCGCGGCGTTCAACGGCATGCCGCGCGAGGAGCTCTTCTGGATGGACGTCGAGCAGATCCAAGCGGACGTCCGCACCGTCATGCGGCTCGGCCAGGAGCCGGTCGCGCGCCTCACGCTTCACGACGATCCCCTCGGCCGCGGCCTGGCCGCCATGGTGGTCATGCCGCACGAAAGCTTCTCGGACGACGTGCGCCGCAGCGTTCAGGCCTACCTCACCTCTGCGCTGGCGGCGCGGCGGGTCGACTCGCGGCTAGCGCTGGGGGAGGACGAGGGGCGCGCGCGCTTCCACTTCTTCTTCGTTACCGACAGGCGCCTGGCAGATGTCGACCTGTCCGCCCTCGAACGGCAAGTGCAGCTCCTCGCCCGCAGTTGGCGGGACGCGCTGAGTGAACGTCTCGTCGCCGAGCATGGCGAGCAGGACGGCCTGCGCCTTGCCAACCGCTATCTAGCCAGCTTCGACGAGCGCTTCCGCGCGACCGTTAGCCCCGAACAGGCGGCGAGCGACGTGGCGCACCTCGAACAGTTGATTGCCCTGCCCCGCGTCGTCGACATGAGAGCGGCGGCACCTGACGCCCAGGACGGCACCCAGGCGCTCTTGCGCGTCTACTACCGCGGTCGGGGCATGGCGTTGTCGGACGTGCTCCCTGTCCTCGAGAACGTTGGCCTGAGGGTCATCGAGCAGTACCCATACCTCATCGATGTCGAGGGTGAGGAGTACGGCGTCGACGTCTACACGGTCGCCAACGCCGCAGGCGGAGCGCTCGACGTCGATGCCAACCGGGCGCGGATGGTCGAGGGCCTCGAAGCGCTCCTCGCGCAGACCGCCGAGAACGACCGCCTCAACCGGCTCGTGCTGCACGCGGGCCTGACCATCCGCCAAGTGGCGCTCCTGCGAGCGTACCAGATGTACTACGCGCAAGTGAACGCCGTCACAAGCCGCAACTTCGTCACGGGGGCGCTCCTCGCGAACCCGAGGCTCGCGGCGTTGCTCGTCGCGTACTACGAGGCGCGCTTCGATCCGGCGTCCGGCGAAGGCGCACACTCACCTGCACGAACACGGGCGGTTGAGACCGCGCACCAGGCCGTGATAGACGCGCTCGCCGCCGTCTCCTCCCTGGCGGAGGACGGCGTGCTGCGCGGCCTGCTCGACCTCATGGCCGCCAGCGTGCGCACCAACTACTTCCTCGGCCTCGAGCGCATCAGCTTCAAGCTCGACTCTGGCAAGGTCGGCAGCATGCCGGAACCGCGGCCCCTGTTCGAGATAGCCGTTTCGGCCCCACTCGTAGAGGGCGCCCACCTGCGGGGCGGCAAGGTCGCCCGCGGCGGCATCCGCTGGTCGGACCGCCCAGACGACTTCCGCACCGAGGTACTCGGGCTGCTCAAGACACAGACGACCAAGAACGCCGTGATCGTGCCAGTCGGCTCCAAGGGCGGGTTCGTCATCAAGGGAGCACCGAGCGACCGCGACCAACTGCGCGACTACGTGCGCACGCAGTACCAGACGTACATCCGCGCGCTGTTGGACCTCACCGACAACCTCGTTGACGGCCAGCTCGTTCAGCCGGCGGGCCTAGTCATCTACGACGAGGCCGACCCATACCTGGTAGTTGCCGCGGACAAGGGAACGGCCACCTTCTCCGACCTCGCCAACGGCACTGCCGCCGAGTACGGTTACTGGCTCGGCGACGCGTTCGCGTCCGGCGGCAGCGCAGGCTACGACCACAAAGGCATGGGCATCACCGCCCGCGGCGCCTGGGAGGCCGTCAAGCGCCACTTCGCCGAGATAGGCCTCGACGCCTTCCGCGACACCTTCACCGTGGCTGGCCTCGGCGACAT
>JBIQMD010000073.1:0-7088 GCA_044463725.1 Truepera radiovictrix | reverse complement strand
CGTAGGCATGACGCAGTCGAAGGTATCTATGCCGCGCGCAACGGCCTCGAAGATGCTCGGAACGTCACCTATGCCTAGCAGGTGTCTCGGCTTGTCTGCCGGCAGCAGAGGCAGCGTCCAGTCGAGGATGGCGTACATGTCCGCCCGCGTTGCGCCGAGATTCCCGCCAACCGCGATGCCGTCGAAATCCATTCCGCCGATGACGTTCGCGCTGTCGATCCGTTGGTCGCGGAACGCGCCGCCCTGCACGATGCCGTAGAGCGCCTGGCGGTACCCATGAAGTGGGGCGCTACCGCGGAACGCCGCCAAGCTGCGCTGCGCCCAGCGGTGCGTGCGCTCTAGCGAGCGGCGGGTGTACGCCTCGTCGTGAAGGGGGCTAGTGCACTCGTCGAAGGCAAGGACCATGTCCGCCCCGAGTTGGCGCTGCACCCTTATCGACGTCTCCGGGTCGAAGCGGTGTTTCGAGCCGTCGATGTGGCTCTTGAACTCAACGCCGTCCTCATCGACCTTGACCATGCCAGCCGCGGCGGCTAGGCGCCGTTGCCCCGCCTTCGGGTCCTCACCGGGGAAGATGCTGCCTATCTTCCCTACCCCGTGCTCGATGGCAGCGCCGAGGGAGAAGACCTGGAAGCCGCCTGAGTCCGTTAGGATCGGCGCGTCCCAGTTCATGAAGCGGTGCAGGCCGCCGTGCGCGGCCACGAGTTCGGCGCCTGGCCGCAGGTAGAGGTGGTAGGTGTTGGCGAAGAGGAGCTGCGTGCCCGCCTCCGCCACGGCATCAGGCGTGAGGCTCTTGACGGTCGCTTGCGTGCCGACGGCTACGAAGGCAGGCGTGTCGACACTGCCGTGAGCAGTAACAAGGCGCCCAACGCGCGCCGTTGCCTGCGCGTGCGTTACCTGGAAATCGAGTCCGTCGGCTAGCGTCTTGGTTGGCGTGGTAGCTGAAGTCGATGGCATGGTTCCGCCCCTCGCGGGCCGGTCATCCTACCAGACCGTTCTGGTGGATTCTTCACTCACATGAAGCCCTCATGTGCTATAGTCTTTCGTTAGAGGGCAACCGCCTTCTGCTTGGACGCTGAGAAACCTGGCTCGTACGTGGGCGCTTGAGACAGGTGGAGCGAGTAGCGCAACCGGCCAGGTGAGTGTCCCCTCATCTACCAAAGCCGTCAACGTCCGAGCGCGGGTTCCACATGACCCGCAGCCCGAGTCGTTCGGGAACCGACGATTAGTCGGACTTGGAAGCTATGAAGTCTGTTCTGCATTTGGGCGCTTGGAACAGATGGAGCGAGTAGCGCAACCGGCCAAGGGACACGCCTACAGGCGACCGTAGCGTTGCCACACAGCGTAGGAGCCGGGCGAGCGCCCCAGGACCAAGCGGTCCAGGGATGCCATGACGGAACGAGCTAGGCGATACGCAGGTCACACCAACGAACGGACGCGCGGCGCTCGGTTCGGCTTCGCCTTGCTTATCATTACCGCCATGCTCGTGCTCAGTGCCTGCGGCACCACTGAAGACCCTCCTGCTGCCAACCGCGGCGGTGAGACGCGAACCGCTAGCCTCGAGAGCACGACGATGTTCGGCGCCTTCACTTACGGCGGAGTCTGGCAAGGGCTGGAGCCCATCCTGCAGCTCGAACTGAACTTGGGCCGCCGCCTCGACGTCGTGCACTGGTTCACCAACTGGGAGAACCCCTACTTCCCCGAACTTGTCAGCCTCGCCTCCCAAGGCGGGCGCAAGCCGCTGATAAGCTGGCAGAGCCACAACCAGTCCAACGCAGACATCGCAGCAGGGGTCTACGACGACTACATCCGCGACTGGGCCCGCGGCGCAGCTACCGCGGACGGCCAGATCTACGTGCGCCTCTTCCCCGAAATGAACGGCAGCTGGACGAACTGGAACGGCGACCCAGCCACGATGGCCGTCGCCTGGCGCCACGTGGTTGACATCTTCCGCGAGGAGGGCGCCAACAACGTGCACTGGGTGTTCAGCCCGAACGTCACGGACTCGCCACGCACGGCCGAGAACGCCATGGAGCTCTACTACCCGGGTGACGATTACGTCGACGTCCTCGCCCTCGACGGCTACAACTGGGGCGAGACGCTACCTGAAACCGGCGGTTGGCGCTCGTTCGAGGACGTCTTCCGCGTGGGCTACGACCGCATCACTTTGCTCGGCCCTCAGCCAGTTTGGATCGCCGAGTTCGCGAGTTCTGACGAAGGTGGCGACAAGAGCGCTTGGGTGCGCGACATGTTCGCAACCACAGGCTTCGAGCGCATCGCAGCGCTCATCTGGTTCAACGAGGACAAGGAAGCCGACTGGCGGATAGATTCAGACGCCGCCACGCTCCAGGCCTTCCGCGACTCGCTGTCCGGCGGAACCGTACTAGCCAGCACGCGCTGAGAGACACAACGGAGCTACAAATAGTCCTCTGAACGCGGGCGTCTTGAGAACGACTGGCGTGGGGTGTTACGTTCGTATGTAACCTCACAGCGGACATCAGTCCGCCCATCGGACCTAATGACAGAGACCGCCGTCACCCCCGCCATGCAGTTGTGGCCCCACTCCAAGTGGGTCCAACGGTTGCGTATCGTGGCAACTGGCTTGGCGACGGCGCTGATCCTAGCGGCATGCTCGGAACCAACCCGCGTCCACAAGGACGTGTTCGCTGGCGACACCCCTGTCATCGGAGCGTTCGTGCCGTCCGGCGTGTGGAACGACTTGAGGCCGCTCAAGGCTCTAGAAACGCGCGTGGGTGGATCGTTCGCTTTAGCGCACTGGTACACGTCATGGGACCTCCCCTACGATCGCGTGCCGGTCAACAACCTGCTCGCCCACGACCGCATCCCGTTCGTCACCTGGCAAGCGCATCGTCAGTCGTTGCCTGACATCATCGCCGGGCATTACGACAGCTACATCAAGGCCTGGGCGCACGGCGTGCGTGACGCGGCCGGCGTCGTCTACGTGCGGATCTTCCCAGAGATGAACGGCGACTGGGCCCCGTGGAACGGAGACCCGGAAGCCTTGAAAGCGGCCTGGAAGCACGTCGTCGACCTGTTCAGGGCCGAAGGCGTCCGCAACGTCAGGTGGGTCTTCACACCTAACGTCACCGACGAGCCACGCGTGCCAGAGAACGCCATGGAGCTGTACTACCCGGGCGCAGACTACGTCGACGTCATCGGCCTCGACGGCTACAACTGGGGCACGACCAGGCCGAACATCGGCTGGCGCACTTACGAAGAGGTGTTCGAGACGGGTTACGCCCGTATTACGAGCCTCGGCGACCAACCCGTGTGGCTTGCCGAGGTCGCATCCGCCGAACTCGGTGGCGACAAGGGCGCTTGGGTCGAGGACATGTTGAACTCCACGGCGTTCCCCCGCGTCAAGGCCATCGTGTGGTTCAACGAGGACAAAGAGACGGACTGGCGCATGGAGAGCTCAACCGCATCGCTGGCAGCGTTCAGGAAGCACTTCGAGACGCTGGCGGAGGCGGACGAGCCCGTTGAAGTGGCGAGCCTTGGCGCGCCTCAGGTGGGCGCGCCTCAGATGGGCGGGACCCTAGCTACGTCAAGCATCGGCACAGGGGCGCAAGGCGCAGGGCGTAGTATTGACCGCAGATGAACAACGGCAGTGGTCGTAACCGCCGTCGCCGCGACCAATTCGGTCGCGGTTCCTGTTTCTGGCTAGCCGTCTTGCTGCTGGTCCCGGCCGCGGCGGCGCAGGCCCCCGCACCCGATCCGGCATACCTCACCCCTCGACCGCAGAGCCTCACCGCCTACCAGCTCGACGTGCTCGCATCGGGCCTGTACGCCCCGGTCGACGCCGTCCCCCTCGACGACACGGGTGCCATGCTAGTCGTCACCCTCGAGGGCGTCGTGATGCGCTACCAAGACGGCGCGGTCGACCCGCAGCCGTACCTCTCGCTTGCTGGTCGAGTGACGGGTCTGCTCGGCGAGCAGGGCCTGTTCTCGGTCGCCATCGAGCCAGCCAGCCACGCCGCCGCGCTCGGCGGGCCGCGGCACCTGATCGCCGCGTTCACCGAGGCGGGCACGAACGATCTGGTGGTCGCCGCGTACCCGCTCCTCGCAGACATAAGCGGGGCGCAGCCAGGCGGGGAGTTCATCATCTTGCGCCAACCTGTCCCGGAGCCGTTCCACCACGGCGGCCAGGTGGCGTTCGGTCCGGACGGCCTGCTGTACGTGAGCATCGGGGACGGCCAGCGCGATGTCGCGTACTTACACGTTCAGCCGCACGTTGCCCAGGATCTACGTTCCTTGCGCGGGAAGGTCCTGCGCATAGATCCGTTGGCTGGCGGCGCCGATAGTGCGTACACCATCCCTGCGGACAACCCGTTCACCATGCAGAGTGATCCGGATGCCGCCACCGCTGGTGCGCGGGGCGAGATCTGGGCGTACGGTTTCCGCAACCCGTGGAAGTTCAGCTTCGCAGCCTCGGATGGCGCCATGCTGCTGTCGGACGTTGGTGAGGACCGCTGGGAAGAAGTCGATGTGGTCGTGAGAGGCGGCAATTACGGTTGGCCTGCACGTGAGGGACCAGAGTGCCTCCTGCACCTCGAGGACGGCTCCCCCGTCGCACCTGACTGCGAGAAGCTCGACCTCGTTGCGCCTGCTGCCACATACGGTCACCCGGGCATCGATCCTAGCGGGGGGTTCTCGGTTACGGGAGGAGTCGAGGTCATCGACCCAACCCTGCCGTCGTTACTGGGTAAGTACGTGTTCGGGGACTTCGTGACGGGCCGCATGTGGTCGCTGGACAGGGCGACCGGCGAGGTGAACCTGATCATGCAGGGAGTCGGCGCCATCTCAAGCTTCGCGAACGACGCCAGCGGCGCGCTCTTGGTAACCCTGATAGATGGGACCTTCGCGCGCCTTCGGGAAGCACAATAGCGCCCCCCTCGCTCTGCCGGGCTGCCTAACTCAGGTCGGCGGGCGTGAAGCGCGGCATGGCTGGCTCGTAACTCTCGCCGTACAGCTTGTCCCTGATGGAGTCGTAGAGCGGAAGGTCGTCGATCTGGAAGCTCTGCACCAACTCGGCGGTCACGAAGTACGCCTGGCCCACCGTGACCGTTCCGTCGGCCACGAGATTGGTCACGCCTAACAGCGCACGCTCTTCGTTCGTGACGTTGGCCGGATCCTCACGGTAAGCAGCGATCGTTGCGGCTAGTGCCTTGGCCAGTGGCTTGAGGTTGTCGATGGCCATGACGAGCTCGGCGTGGCGTTGGCTTACCTTGCCCCTGACCACCCCTTCTAGCGGGTTGATGTAGCGCGCGTATGCGTAGTGCTCGTCGTCGCCGCCTGGTTGCGCCTGGGCCCACGCGAGCTTGGCGGCGCCAGCGCAGACCGAGAAGTCTGGGTCGAATACCGAGAACGTGCCAGCAAAGAAACTGCTGTTCGCGAACGGCGACAGTGGATCGATGGAGATGGCCCTGATCAGCGTGAGCGCGTCGTTCGTGACTTGTGACAGCCCCAGGTCACCCGTCGGTCCGATCGCCAAGGGGTCCAAGTACGACTCGTTCAACAGCACCCGCAGGAGCAGGTCGGGCGAGATGTCGTACGCCGTCGCCGACTCCTCGATGTTCGCAACGAGCGGCGCCAGGCGCGCCAGTACGAGGAGGCCCCATGCCGACAGCGGCTTGTAGTCCGCGGCCTGCCCGTCGAGTAGCCGCGGCCTGCTGGCTGGGCGAGCTACGGCGTCGACACTACAGTAGGCGGACACGCGCCGTGGACCCTGCGTTGTCGCCGTCAAGCGAAGGCCGAGGCTCGCCAACGGCGAGTTGAGCAGGTCGTCGGTGGACTGGGCCGCGGCCCCGCTCGGCACGGGTGCTTGGGCGACGTCCGATCCTTCGCTAGACGCCACCGTCTCGTCGGCTCCTTCCGTCGGGGCGGCGGCGCTTGCTACCGCTTGGCCCCCGGGCCCTTCTGGGCTTCCGTTCGCGGCAGCTACGGCGCCCTCTCCAGGCGTGCTGGTATCGCTAGTGCCCGGCGCAGCGGCCGTAAGGTCGTTCCCATCTACGCGCAGAGGTAGCTTCATGTGCTCGGTTCGCAGCACCGGGACTGAATCGTTGATGAGCCGCCACGTGTCGCGGTAACCGGGACGCGTTTCGCTTGCACTCCAAGCGGTGACCGCGAACACGCTGGACGCAACCATCAGCAGCGCTCCCGTGCCGCCGAAGAACCTCAACTGGGTACGGCCAGTCGTCTTGGCATGCGGCCGGTCCCACGTGATGGTGGTGCGCGGATCAAGCTCATGGCGCTTAACGAAGCTGCGCACCGCCCGTACTCCCCCAGTTATGAAGGTGATGGCGTTGAAGATGCGCAGAACCCCAAGCGCGAGCACGGAGCGAGCCCCCTGGCGCGCCACCCAACCTCCAAGCCGCCACTTCTTGAGCCCTAGGCCAACACCTAGACGCCGGAAGCCCCAGACTGCAAGTAAGCCCGTCATGAGCACGTCAACGCCCAGCCAGACGAGCAGCGCCTCCAAGGGCATACCGTGGCCCGGCAGCGCGAAGTTCAGGCCCATCGCCAAAGGCAGCATCACTAGGAGCAGGAGGAGACCGAGGAGGTTCTCGAAGTGCGCGGCCAGCAAGGTGAAGCGCACGTTCGCCCGCAGGCCGCGCCACGTTTCAGGTACGAAGAAGCGCTTGAGGCCGTTCTCGACCCCACCGCCGTTCCAGCGCTCGATCTGGCGGAGGTAACCTGGCAGGCTCAGCGGGTCGTCCGTGAACATGAGCGCCTCGCTGACGAACCGGGCGTTGCCCCCGCGCCGCATGGTGACGGGGAACTCACCTGTCACCTCGCCGACGTCCACCAATTCGCCAGCTACGAGCGCCGTGAAGCCGCGCTCCCTCAGTTCTTCAACCGTGACGGCAGTTTCCGTTACGGGACCGTTCTGAACCGCGAGCGTGAAGTCGTGGTCCTCCGTCAGGGTATCTGAAGGCATCGGGAAGCATTCGCGCCGCGTGGTGAAACCGCAGCCGACCACGGTGTACAGGCGTGAGTTGCCGAAGATCTTGCTAGCGCCGAAACGCGCCGTCTGCCCGCCGCGCAGCACGGCCGAGATGGCGTACTCGGCC
>JBIQMD010000072.1:0-7143 GCA_044463725.1 Truepera radiovictrix | reverse complement strand
CACGTAATTGCCCGGCTCACCGAACTCGGCAGCCGTGTCGTAGCACAGGGTGTGAATGTCGGTCATGATCTCGCGCAGGCGCTCGTCGGTGTAACCGAACGTCCAGGCGTCGCGGCTGGCGTTCTGCTGCATCTCCAACGCCGACGTGGCCACGCCGCCCGCGTTAGCCGCCTTGCCTGGGCCGAACGCCACGCCAGCGGCAATGAACGCCTCCACCGCTTCTGGCGTGCACGGCATGTTCGCGCCCTCGCCTACGGCCACCACGCCATTGGCGATCAGCCGCTTGGCGTCGTCGCCGTTCAACTCGTTCTGGGTGGCAGAAGGGAAGGCGACGTCACACTGGATGTCCCAGATGTTCCCGCCGCCGCGGTACTCGGCGCCGCGGTGATGCTGCACGTACTCGGCAATGCGCCTGCGCTGTACTTCCTTCAGGCGCCTGACGGTGTCGAGGTTCAACCCGTCAGGGTCGTAGATGACGCCGTTCGAGTCGGAGCACGCCACCACCTTGGCGCCTAAGCGCTGGAGTTTCTGGATGGTGTAGATGGCCACGTTCCCGGCGCCGGAGACGACGCAGGTCTTGCCCTCGAGCGAGTCGTTGCGCGCTTCGAGCATGCGCTCCGTGAAGTACACGCAGCCGTAGCCCGTTGCCTCAGTGCGCACGAGGGCGCCGCCGATGGCGAGCCCCTTGCCGGTCAGTACCCCTGACTCGTAACGGTTGGTTATGCGCTTGTACTGCCCGAAGAGGTAGCCGATCTCGCGCTGGCCCACGCCGATGTCGCCAGCAGGAACGTCCGTGTACTCGCCGAGATGGCGGTAAAGCTCGGTCATGAGGCTCTGGCAGAAGCGCATGATCTCGCCGTCGCTGCGGCCCTTCGGGTCGAAGTCGGACCCGCCCTTGGCGCCACCGATCGGCAGCCCCGTGAGGGCGTTCTTGAAGAGCTGCTCGAACGCCAGGAACTTCATGACGCCGAGGTTCACGCTCGGGTGAAAACGCAAGCCGCCCTTGTAGGGGCCGAGTGCGCTGTTGAACTCTATGCGGAAGCCGCGGTTCACGTGCACGTTGCCAGCGTCGTCCGTCCACGGCACGCGGAAGATGAGCTGGCGTTCTGGCTCTACCAGGCGTTCTATGAGGCGGTGCTGCAGTAGTTGCGGCTGCTTGGCTATCAGCGGGTCTAGGCTCTGGAAGATCTCTCCAACGGCCTGCAGGAACTCACCTTCGCCCTGGTTACGCCGGTTGACGATTTCGAGAATCTCGCTTAGCGGGTCCGTCATCTAGCTCGCAGCCTCCCAGTCGCCGGGCCAACTTGCTTGGCACTTCATACATTTCGCTGCATGAAGACCCGGTCAGGGGCCGAATCTACCACCTCGTGAGCGGCGTCCGTCAATATCACATGGCGCACCACGCGAGTCATGGGCCCAATGATGAGAGTACACAGGCCTTAGGTCTCGCCGAGGTATGCCCTCTTCATCCCCTCGTTAGCGAGCAGTTCGCCTGCTGCGCCGGAAAGGACGACCTCGCCCGTCTGCAGCACGTAACCGCGGTCGGCGATCGATAAGGCAACGTTAGCGTTCTGCTCCACGACGAACACGCTGATGCCGCGCTCGTTGACCTGCTTGATGATCTCGAATATGCGCTCGACGAACAGCGGCGCTAGGCCCATGCTTGGCTCGTCCATCAGTATCAGCCGCGGCCGACTCATGAGCGCTCTGCCCATCGCCAGCATCTGTTGCTCGCCACCGCTCATGGTGCCGCCGCGCTGACTCAACCGCTCAGCTAACCGCGGGAAGAGCTCGAGCACGTACGCCAGGTCCTCGTCCAGCTCGGCGCCGCGTGTGCGCAGGTAGGCTCCCATCTCGAGATTCTCCCTCACCGTCATGCGCGGGAAGATGCGGCGGTTCTCTGGCACCACGGCCATGCCGCGCGCGATGCGGTCAGATGTGGGGAGGGTGTCTGCGCGTTCTCCGCGGAACCACAGCTCGCCAGCACTAACGCCTACGATGCCGAGGATGGTCTTGAGGGTTGTGCTCTTACCGGAGGCGTTCCCGCCGAGGAGGCAGACCATCTCGCCCGGGTACACCACCATGTTCACGTCGTGCAGTACGCGGATTGGGCCGTAGTGGGTGGTCACATTGCGCAGTTCGATCAGTGGCTCCGCCGTGCCGCCTGCCGAAGGCGTCACTGGTGTGGTGGCCTCTGCGCTCACGGCCGCACCTCGTCATCCGCCGTGAGCGCGGTAAGGCCGTCCGCCATCTGCGCCCTGGCCACGGCGCTCGTCTTGTCCGCACGTTTGCCGAGGTACGCCTCGATGACCGCCGGGTTGTTGACTACATCGTGGTACGCACCCTCGGCTAGTTTGCGGCCGTAGTCGAGCACGATCACGCGGTCGCTGATGTCTTTCACTAGGTTCATCTTGTGCTCGACGAGGAGGATGGTGTACCCACCCTCGTCGCGCATGCGGCGGATGATCTCGGTGATCTCGCGGGTCTCCTTCGGGTTCATACCTGCACTCGGCTCGTCGAGGAGCAGTAGCTTGGCGCCGGTGGCCATGGCACGCGCCATCTCGGTGCGGCGCCGGTTGGCGTATGACAGGACCTCGACGGGCTGGTGGAGGCGGAAGCTCATGAGGCGCGGCCCGAAGAACGAAAGCTTCTCGAGGGCCAGTTCATGCATGGTGCGTTCCTGCTTCAAGTAGCCTGGTGTGCGCAGCACGGCGGATAACCAGTTGGAGCGCAGCGAGTGGTGCTGCGGGATGAGGACGTTCTCGAGGACCGTCAAGTTGGTGAAGAGCCGCAGGTTCTGGAAGGTGCGGGCCACTCCGCGGTTGACGATGGTGCTTGGCGTGAGGCCCTTGATGCTGTGGCCCTCGTACAGGATGTCGCCAGAGTCTGGTTTGTACACGCCCGTGATGAGGTTGAACACAGTCGTTTTGCCTGCCCCGTTCGGGCCGATGACGCTGACGATCTCACCCTGCTCGAGCGTGAACGAGAGGTCGGAGATGGCCTGCAGTCCGCCGAACGCCTTGTTGACGTTGCGCACCTCGAGCATGCTCATGGCCTCACCTCCGGCTCGGCATCGTCTTCCGTAGCGTCAGCGCCAGCGGCCGCGTTGGAGAGCCAGGCGTCCTGGCGCTTCTCCTCCTCGGTTGGTTCATCGATGCGTTCACGGAAGAGCCACGCCCAACTGAACTCGCGCCGACCCATAACGCCGCTTGGACGTAGGATCATGATGGCGATGAGCAGCAGCGAGAGGGTGATTGCGCGCATGCCGAACCCCTGCCAACTGTCTTGAAGGAGGGGAATGCTGCGGCCGAGCAGGCCGACGAGGGCAAGCCCGACGCCCAGGACTACGGGCACGTAGACCGCCGGGCCGATTACCGGCCTTATCCTGCGCGTGCGCCGCAACCAGTACGCGATGAGCCCGACAACCACGAGCACGATGCCGCCAGCCACCGCCCAGGTGCTCAGCGGGTAGGAGTTCTCGAGCGCGTCACCGTACTGCCGCACCCACACGACGAGCGCCGTGCCGATGAGCACGCCCGTGATGGAACCAGTGCCGCCGACGCTGATGGCGACTAGGAAGTAGAAGGTGAGGAAGAAGAGGAAGAGGTCGAGGCGCGCCGTGCCAACCCAACTCACCCATAGGCCGCCAGCCACGCCAGCGAAGAACGCCGAGATGGCGAACGCCAGCACCTTGTGGTACGCGGTGTTGACGCCCATGGCCTCGCTCGCTATCTCGTCCTCGCGGATGCCCATCAGCACCCTGCCGTACGACGAGAACTTGAGCCGCGCCATGACGAACACGGTTATCGCCAGGAGCCCGAACGTCCACCACACGCTCTTACCGAAGTCGGACGGCACTCCAGCGAAGCCGAGGGCGCCGTTGGTGAAAGACGACATCATGGGCGTCGAGGCGAGGAGCCGGATGGCCTCACCGAACGCGAAAGTAACGATGGCGAGGTAATCCCCGCGCAAGCGCAAGGACGGGAAGCCGACGATGATGCCGAACACGGCCGCAACGAGCCCGCCGATGAACAGCGCGATGAGGAACCTCACCCACATGGTCTCTGGGGTCGTTAGGGCGTCGAGACCGAGGCCACGCAGCATGTTCTCCACGGACAGGCCGATGGCGAAGGGCGAGAGGTTGCTGCGGGCGCTCGCCGCCAGGTTGTCGCGAGTGGCAGCAGGAAGGATGAGCAAACCCGTCGTGTAACCGCCGACGAGCATGAAGCCGTGGTGGCCAAGCGAGAGGATGCCGGTCACACCGTTGACAAGGTTGAGGCTGACGGTCGCGATGGCCCAGATGGCGAAGAGCGCGAACACCTGCTTGAGTTTGATGCTGGCGCCGCCGTCGACGAGGAACAAGATGAGTACGACGACAGCCACACCCGCTAGGGAGAGGAGGGCGTTGCGCACACGGTTGGTGGTGTAGTGCGGACGGTAGCTGGGCGTGGCCACCACCGGTTTGCGGTCGGCTTGGACGCTCATACCTTCTCCGAGAGGTCTTCGCCCACGATGCCGCTAGGGCGGATCAGCAGGATGAGGATCATGGCGAGAAACGCGAACGTGTCCTTGTACTCGGTAATGCCGCCGAAGTACTCGGTGCGCGGGAAGAGCGCCGTCAGGAAGTTCTCGAGGAACCCGAGCAGTACTCCGCCAACGACGGCCCCCGGCAGGCTGCCGATGCCGCCGATGACGGCCGCCGCGAACGCTTTGATGCCAGGCAGGATGCCGAAGATGGCTGGCTGATTGATGCTCCCGAAGGTCATGCCCCACAACACTGCCGCTGCGGCCGCCAGCATGGAGCCGATCAGGAAGGTCGTCGCGATCACGCGGTCGACGTTCACGCCCATCATGCGCGCCGTTTCGGCGTCTTGGGCCGTTGCCCGCATGGCCTTGCCGAGGCGCGTGCGGGTGACGAACAGGGTCAGGGCCACCACGAGAATGGCGGTGAGGACGGGGACTAAGACGATCATCCACGAGGTGAACAGCGGTTCGCCAGCCACGTTGAGTTGCAGCGTTCCCGTCCAGAAAGACGGCGGACGGAAGGGGGTTTGGCGGTTGGAGAACGCGAGGATACCGAAGTTCTGTAAGAAGAAGGAGACGGCAATTGCGGTGATGAGCATAGAGTTGCGCGGCGCGCCCCGCAGCGGCCGATAGGCCACACGGTCGATGGTCATGCCGAGCACGCCGGTGATGAACATCGAGGCGACCATGGCCGCCAACCACCCGAAATTAGCCGAAGTCAACGCGAACGTCACGGCGGCGAACGCCATGAGCGCACCCACCAGCACTATGGGGTCCCGGCGGGCCGTTCGGAAGAAGCTGAGGAACTGCATGACGCCGTAGGCGACGGCAGCACCGACCAACAGTGCTACGGGCAGCGAGAACGGCGTGTTGGTGAACAAGAAATAAGCTGCAAAGGCACCGACCATGAAAACCTCGCCGTGAGCGAAGTTGATGAGCCGGATGATGCCGTAGACCATGGTGTAGCCGAGGGCGATGAGGGCGTAAAGACTACCGAGCTGGAACGACCTGATGATCGCGCCGGTGAAGAACGCCGCGTTGAAGGCCTCGTTCACCCCATGGAGATAGAACATGCGCCAGATGGTGAGCGCCAACCCGCCAAGGCCTAGCAGCCAAGGGAGCCAGCGGCGGCGCTTGGGAACTAACGGGCTAGCCGACAAGCTGTGCTCCGTCCGATGGTGAGTGCGCGGCCTTGGCCAGGTGGGCCAGATACGGTTCGCGGCAAGGGGCCGGGGCGCCCTTGCCGCGAACGCTACTGATTGACTTCAGTCTCCAGCTCCGGTCACTGAAGCGAGATGCCCTGCAGGATGACCTTGTCCCACGAGCCGTCTGCGTTGACGGCGTATTCGTAGAGACCCATCACGCGGTTGGCTGGCGTGCCGTCAGTGCCGACGTAAGTGATGTCGCCGGAGACGCCAGGGAAGTCTTGAAGGGCAGCGAGGGCGTCGCGGACGGCGGCGCGGTCGGTGCTGCCAGCGTCAGTGATGGCCTGGGCGACGACCTTGTAGGCGTCGGCCCCAGAGAGGGTGAAGCCCGTGAAGTGATCGAGGGTGTAGCTCTTCTCGAACGCCGTGCGGAACTCGGCGGCGCGCTCAGCTGCCGCTCCCGTTAGGACTTCTGGCTCGCCAAAGGAGGTGAAGGTGAAGCCATTGAAGGCCGCGCCGCCGCCCTCTGGACACTGCGAGTCGTCGGAGGCGTCGCCACCAAGTATGGGCTGGTTGAAGCCTTGCTGCCTCAGCTGCGGTACGAGCGAGGCGGCCTCTGCGCAGAAGCCCGTGAAGTAGATGAAGTCTGGAGCGAACGAGCGCAGGTTGTTGATCTGCGCCGAGAAGTCGACGTTGTTGGAGGTGTAATCGAGAACGGTGGTGGTGCCGCCGTAGCCCTCGAAGGAGTCCTGGAAGAACGAGGAGAGGCCGACGCTGTAGTCGTCGTCCTGCTGGCGGAAGATGGCAGCCTTGCGGGCGCCGGCGTCGGAGTATGCATACTGGGCGGCTACTGCACCCTGGAACTGGTCGGTGTACGGGATGCGGAAGATGTAATCGCCGATCTGCGTGGTGGCCGGGTTCGTCGAGCCGGTGGACACCATGACGATGCCCGCTGGCTGCAGCACGTTGGCTGCAGGGATCGAGTGACTGGAGGAGTAGGACCCGAGCACTGCAACTACGCCCTCGTCAACGAAGCGGTTCGCGCAGGCGACGGAGCCCTCCACGGTGCTGGCGTTATCGCACACCGAGAGTTCGACGGTCATGCCGTTGATGGTTGGCTCCTGCTGGTTGGCAACGTTGATGCCGTACAGCGTGTCGTTGCCAGTAACCGCCATGCGGCCTGACAACTCCAGGAACACCCCGATCTTGATTACCCCCTGGGCGAGCGCCATGCCACTGAAGGCCAAGGCGAGCGCGAGCGTAACGGTCAGTCGCTTCATCTCGAAGTCCTCTCCCACGAACTACGTCGTGTGGCGCGAGTGGCAGACCATCCGGTGAACAGCGCCGCTGGCGCCACCGTCACGCGATACTTTGTACGTCTCCGCACTATATGTGTGCTCGGTGGAGGTGTCAACGAACTGCACTGGTTCAGGCTAGTTGAGACTTGGAGGTTCCTTCTGGCAGTGTACTCGTT
>JBIQMD010000071.1:0-7169 GCA_044463725.1 Truepera radiovictrix | reverse complement strand
TGGGCTAGTGGTCGATGTGCGGCTAGTCGCCGCCGGCCGCGGCGTCGTACTACGCCACGCCTTGCACGTTCTCGAGTGTCACGCCTGGCTGCTTGGCAGTGGCCTGCTGACCGTCATGAGCTTGGCAAGGAACTCGGGCGTGCCAGCTGGGCTGGTGCTAGCGACGCTCAACCCACCAGGTTTCCAGCAGGAACTAGATCACGAGGTGCGGCTGCACGAAGGCGCAGCCGCCTACCTCGAGGCGCTCGGGGCGCAAACGCCCACCGTTGCCGCCAACGGCGCCTGGTTCGCTGCGGCCGCATTGCCAGCCAAGGCGCTCGAGGAGTTGCGCCGCCAAGGGTTGGTCGACGAGCGGGCACTGCCCGTTGTCCAGACGCGACGGGTGCTCGTGCTGGGGCGCCCGCCCGACGACGAGCTCGAGGGCGCGCGGCGCTTGCCACAACGCATCGCACTTGAACGCCTTCTCGAGGTCGGAGAGGCGCCAAGTGCAGTGGCGTTGGCGGAAGAGGCAGGTGTGAGCGTTAGCGCCGTGCGCACGCTCGTGGCCAAGGGGTACGCGGAGTACCACGATGTCCCGGCCGAAGAGCCACCGCCGCCGTTTCCTCAAGCTGCGCCTGCTGCTCTCGCTGACGTTCCACCTGAGTACGTACCGCCACAGGGCGCTGGCGCCGTCGTCGGCGGCAGGCGGCGCTCGCGCCTGGCCGCGCTGCTGCCGCGGTTGAAGGCCGACCTCGAGCTGGGCAACGGTGTCATCGTGTTGGCGCCAGAGGCCGCCGTCGCCGCCGAGGCGGCCGCCTACCTCAGCGAGGCGCTGCCAACTGCGCTCCTGACGGGGGAGGCAAATGACAGGCAACGCATTCGCTTGTGGAGCGAACTGCACGGCGGTGCGCCGCACGTGCTGGTCGGCACTTACCTCGCCCTCCTCGCGCCCATGCCGCGGCTAGGCCGGGTAGTGTTGCTCGAAGCGGCCAGTTCCGCTTACAAGCTCCAGTCCGGCTCCCGCACGCTCGTCTCGAAGGCCGCGCGCCTGCTCGCCCAGGCAGCCGGGGTACCAACGACCCTCCTCGACGTCGTCCTCAGTCCCGATCTGGCTGTACAGATTGCGGCCGAGGCCCGCCGCGAGCTGCCGCTCCCGCGCTTGCGGCTGCACGTCGCAGACTTGAGCAGTGGCGGCAACTGGCCAGTGCACCCGGACCTAACGCGCACGCTCAAACAAGTGGTCGAGCGGGAAAGGCAGGCACTGATCCTGGCGCCGCGCCGCGGCTACTCGGGTTCACTTGGTTGTCAGGAGTGCGGCTGGCAAGCGCCGTGCCCGAACTGCGACCTCACGCTGCGCTATCACAAGGACGAGGCTAGATTGCGCTGCCACCAATGCGGGTACGAGGAGCGGCCACCCGAGCGTTGCCCGGCGTGCGGGGGGACGAACATCGGGCCGCTCCGTGGCGCGGGAACGCAGTGGGTGGCGTCTAAGCTCCGTGGCAGCCTCGGTGGCTTCCCCGTGCACCGCTTCGACCGCGACCAGAGAGACGACGTGAGCGCCATGGTCGAGGGTGCGCCAGGCGTGATCGTTGGCACCCTCGCGCTCCTCGGCCTGCCGCCGCTGCCGGACCTGGCGCTCATAGCCGTAACTCACTTCGACACTCACCTCGCTGCTGCCGACTTCCGCTCGGAAGAAGAAGCTACCCGCACGCTCTTGCGCCTCACTGAACTAAGCGCCAACCGCCCGCCGCTCATGCTCGTCCAAACCTACGCGCCCGAGAACGGCATCCTCGCCGCGTTCTCAACCGAGGACCCGGCGGCGGCCCTCAAGCTGCAGCTCGAGCAGCAACTGGCGCGGCGGAAGCGCTTCGGTTACCCGCCGTACGCGAGCCTCGCGAAGCTGCAGTTCTCCGCCCGCGACCGCGGCAGCGCCCTGGCAGCAGCGCAGCATGCGGCGGACGCGCTAGCCACCGGCGGAGCACGACCGGAGGAAGTCATGGGGCCAGCGAGCGCGCCCGTCGAGCGCATCAAGGGTCAGTTCCTCTTCCAACTCCTCCTGCGTGCCAGCGATGAGGTACGGCTCGAGGGCCTCCTGGCGCTCGTGCCGCAGCGCTACGCGGGCGCCAAGCTGGCGGTTGACGTCGACCCGCGCGACGTCGGCGCGTTGTTGGAGTGAGCCGCCCTCACGTTCCCGCCGTATAAGATGGCGCCCGGTAACTGCCATGCTTCGCAACAGACGCGCATCTCACGACTACGAACTGCTTGAATCCTTCGAGGCCGGCCTTGAACTGACCGGCAGCGAGGTCAAATCGTTACGCCATGGCGGCGGCTCGATCGCAGAAGCCTACGCACGCGTCGTGAACGGGCAAGTGTTCGTCGAAGGCATGAACATCCCCATCTACGAACAGGCGAGCTACAACAACCACGAACCAACCCGCCGTAGGCGACTACTCCTAAACGCCAGCGAGATCGTCGAGATCTCACGCGGGCTCGAGCGCCGCGGCCTCACCCTCATACCCCTCAAGCTCTACTTCAAGGATGGCTGGGCAAAACTGGAAGTGGCTTTGGCGCGGGGCAAAAAGACTCACGACAAGCGCAGCGACGCCGCCAAGAAGGACGCGCAGCGCGAGATGGACCGCGAGCTGGCGCGCGGGCGGCGCAAGTGAAGGCCAGGCGCGAATCGCCCAAGGCCTTTGCAACTGCGTGGCCACGCGCTTTGCGGCCTCTGCTCGTCGTGATTGCGCTCACACAACTGGCCGTGGCTTGCGCCGAACCGCGCCTCCTCGTCAACGGCCGTGAGATAGCTGGCAACACGACCTCGTTGATCGGCGGCACCAGCTACGCACCTGGATCCGCCCTAGCCCAGGCCCTTGGCGCCGACCTGACGGGCGACTCTGGACGCAACGTCGTCACCTTGCAGGCAGGCGGCCGCGTGCTACAGCTCTCGCTCATCGAGGTAGGCGCCAACGCGCCCGCCGACTCCGTGTGGCTCGACGGCCGCGCGGTAGGCGGCGGGCCGGCCGTGCGCGTCAACGGTGAGGTGTTCGTGCCTGTCAAGCCAGTCGCCGAGGCGCTGGGGGCGAGCGTCACTTACCTGTCGAACGAAGACACCGTCATGGTCGTGCAACCGCGCGCGCGCCTGACGGGCATGCGCCTGCAAGACGTCGGCGGCGAGCGGCTAGAGCTGACGCTGAGCGCGCCAGTGCGCTATTCGACCTACTACAACGAACCCCTGTCTACCTTGCACGTCTATCTCGATCGCACCGACATCGAGACGCGGTTGGCGCCGCTCGACGGCGCCAGTTTCACGGCTGCGAATGCGTCGGCGAGTGGCGGCGCAAGCGAAGTGCGCGTGCAGCTAAGGCCAGACAGCAGCTACCGCGTCTACGCCGTGCCTGACGGGCGCGGCTTCAGGCTGAACTTGTCGTTCGGCGCGGCGGGAGAAGCGCAGGCCGAGAAGAAGGTGACGGTGGTCCTCGACCCGGGCCACGGCGGGACCGACGCCGGCGTAGTTGCCGGTGGGTTAGGCAGCGAGGCC
The DNA here is from genome assembly GCA_044463725.1 of Truepera radiovictrix. Taxonomy (GTDB): domain Bacteria; phylum Deinococcota; class Deinococci; order Deinococcales; family Trueperaceae; genus JAAYYF01. The sequence continues at coordinate 3,652 of JBIQMD010000071.1, read as the reverse complement.
GCGCTTAGCTTGGCGTTCGCCGAGCGCCTGGCCAGCGCCCTCGAGGGACGCGGGATGCATGTCGAGCTAACGCGCCGCTCGGATAGCCTGGTCGACGTACCGGAGCGGTCACGCTCTGGAGCTAGTGCCGACCTGTTCCTCAGCCTGCACGCTGCCGAGCTAGCAGTTGGCGAGTTCCGCGCTTATTACCTCGGTGACGCGAGCAACGTCACCTCGCTCGAACTTGCCGTGCGCGAGAACGCCGCACAGGCCGTGCGCGACGGCGGTACTGACGCCCTCAGGCGCCAGCTGCTCCTTGGCCTGGTGCCCGACCTGGACGTCGGGAGGCGCGTTGCAGAGGCGCTGGCTGGCAGGTTGTTCGCCATCGGCGGTTACCGCGCAGAGAGCCTGACAAGCGCACCCATCCAGGTGCTCGGCGGGGCCGCCGGGCGCGGCGTGCTGTTGGAGTTTTCGCCAGCCGACCTCGCGTCCGACGGGCTGGCTGACCGCCTCGCGGAAGCCGTCGACCAGCTCGTGCGCGACGGCGCTATCGGCACCCAGCAGTGAGGCCGCGACGGTGAAGCAGCCAGCGTCTGGCTGGAGGCGGCTACTGAGGGCCGTTGCTACGCCGCAAGTAGTCGTTGCCTCCCTCTTGTTGGTGGCGGCGTTGTCGCAGTTGCGCTCACCGACATGGCGGCCGGCAACTGAACCTAGCATCGCCATCGACCGCTCCAACCCGCCACTGCCGGAGCAGGAAGTACGCCTCGTGATCGTCGACGAGAGCGGGCTCGAGCGCTCACGGACGCTGCTCGTCGCCGTGCCGCAAGGCGCCTCTCAAAGACTGGCCGCCGTACTAGCCGCTCTGCGTGCCGAGTTGGTGCAGGTAGGGGTATGGCCCAGCGACCTGCCGGCGCCGCGGGTCTTCGTCGACACCTTCGAACGCCAGCGCGTGGCAATCATCGACATGCTCGTCCCGCAGCCGGTTGGCGTGAGCGTGGCGCAAGAGCTAGCCATGCTGCGCTCGCTGACGGCAACGGCGGAGGCCAACGGGGCTGAGCTCGTCAGGTACTTGCGTGACGGTCAACCGACCACCACGTTGCTAGACCACGTCGCCGTGCCAGCCAGCCTGTAACGCTACGGGTACATGCGCGTGAGCATGCGCGGGAACGGGATCACCTCACGCAGGTGGTGCACGCCTGTCAGCCACGCTAGAAAACGCTCGAGACCCATGCCGTAACCGGAGTGCGGCACGCTGCCGAAGCGCCTCAAGTCGAGGTACCACTCGAAGGCCTCGCTTGGCAGGTTGTGCTCCGCGATGCGCTGCTGCAACAACGCGAGGTCGTGAATGCGTTGCGAGCCCCCGATCAGCTCGCCGTAACCTTCTGGACCGATGAGGTCTGACGCCAGCACCCTCGTGGGATCGCCGGGCACGGGCTCCATGTAGAACGCCTTGGCGGCCGTCGGCCACTTCTCCACGAACACTGGGCGGTCATAGCGCTCGCCGAGGAGCGTCTCGTGCGGGGCGCCGAAGTCGTCACCGAACGTGAGCGACTCGCCCTTGCTGTTGAGGTACGCGATGGCATCGTCGTAAGTGATGCGCGGGAACGACCCGCCTGCGCTCGGCTCGAGCTTGCTCACGTCGCGGCCGAGGATGGCAAGCTCGGCGCTGCGCTTCTCGAGCACGCGCCCGACGAGGTACGCGACCATGTCCTCCTGCAGCTGCATGTTGCCCTCGTGGTCAAGGAACGCCACTTCGGGTTCGATCATCCAGAACTCTAGGAGGTGACGGCGCGTCTTGCTCTTCTCGGCCCGGAACGTTGGCCCGAAGGAGTAGACCTTGCCGAGGGCCATCGCGCCTGCCTCCGCGTAGAGCTGACCGGACTGCGAGAGGTAGGCGTGCTCCTCCTCGAAGAGGGAGATCTCGAAGAGGTTGGTCGTTCCCTCGACGGCGGTCGGCATGAAGAACGGCGCGTCGAAGCGCACGAAGCCGCGGTCGCCGAAGAAGTCGTGCACGCCGCGCTCCACCTCGTCGCGGATGCGCATGATGGCCCACGGCGCCTTGTGGCGCAGGTAGAGGTGGCGGTGGTCGAAGAGGAAGTCGACGCCGTGTTCCTTCGGTGTGATCGGGTAGTCGCCGCTCGAGCCGATGAGAGTGACGGCACTCAAACCAAGCTCGACGCCGTTCTGAGCCCGCGCGTCAGCGCGCACCTCGCCAACGACCGCAACGGCCGCCTCTTGTGGGAGTGAGCGTGCCAAGTCGAACGTCGCCTCGTCGACCTCGTTACGCGCCAGGACGCCCTGAACGAAGCCGCTGCCGTCGCGCACCTGTAGGAACGCGATCTTGCCGCTCGACCTGATGCCAGTGAGCCAACCGTTTAGCTGAACGCGCTCGCCGACGTGCTGCGGCAAGGCTTGGATGGAGACGATCTTCATGAGGATGAGTGTAACAAGCCGCCATGGCCGCCAATGGCCTCCTCGAGCGCCTCCACGGCGCCGCACGCCTCGACGTCGCCGACCGAAGCGTAGCGCTCCAGGAGTTCAGGGGACGCGTTGGCAACCACGCGGGGGTGCCCCACCACCTCGAGCATCGGCAGGTCGCCGTGACTGTCGCCCACTGCCATGACGTTCGCCAATGGAATGCGCATCTGCTCAGCGAGTTGCTTGATGGCGCTCGCTTTGGAGACGCCGGCGCGCGTGATGGAGATGAAGGTGATGCCGCTTAGGGCTGGACTGTTCGCATATGCGAGGGTCACACCGTCTGGCGCGAGGTCGCCGATGGCTTCCGCCTTGCCTTCCGGCACGACCCACTGGGCGCGCACGACGGGCTCGTTGGCGGCCACGTCCTCCAAGTCCCTGACGATCGCCGTTACGCCGATCATGGTCGCGTGCGCCTCGCTCAAGTCCGTCGTGCGTTCGACGTACAAGGAGCTGGGCGTGTACAGCTCGAGCACAGCTCCCCGCTGCCGCGACAGTTCGATGATGGTCTGCAGATCGTCGTCCTTGAGGGCAACCGCCTTGATGGTGCGGCCATCGGGGTATCCGAGGTAGGCGCCGCTCTGGAACACGTGAGGGTTGTCCGGGCCCAGGCGCTGCGCTATGCGCTGCGCGACCCCGAAGCCGGGTCGGCCGGTGCAGACTGCCAGTTTCACGCCCGCGTTACGAGCGCGTTCAGCGGCCTCCCAGATGCACTCCTGCACCAGGCCGCTCGAGCCGATTATCGTGCCGTCCAGGTCGAGCACGACTAGGGGGATCATGTTTGACTGCCCCGCACAACGCTAAGGCCGAGCTCGGCGAGTTGCTTGCCGTCGAGCGGTCCCGGCGCGCTGGTGAGCGGGTCTGCGCCGCGCTGGTTCTTGGGGAACGCGATGGTGTCGCGGATGCTGGCCGTGCCTGCCAGCAGCATGACGAGGCGGTCGAGGCCCCACGCGATGCCGCCGTGCGGTGGTGCACCATGAGCAAGTGCCTCGAGGAAGAACCCGAAGCGGCTCTGTGCCTCCTCTGGCGTGAAGCCGAGCGCCTTGAACATGCGCTCTTGCACGTCTAGGCGGTGGATGCGCAAGCTGCCGCCGCCGACCTCGGAGCCGTTCAGGACGAGGTCGTACGCATGGGCTTTGACGCTGCCTGGGTCCGACTCCATGCGCTCCATGTCTGCCTCCTGCGGGCGCGTGAACGG